>CAMCQV010000077.1 GCA_945877085.1 Chitinophaga pinensis | reverse complement strand
TGGTTGGTTCTTTGATAGTCGTATCTGCAGGATAAACTAGGAACTTTCTAAATAAAACACCTTCTACTAGCTTGTACTCATCCTTTCCTCTATAGCCTTTACTCATTTCCATATCATTGTAAATATCGGGGAATAAAATGGGTGCAATTCTTTCATTGTCTTGTGAGCAAATTGGGAAAATACTTTTTTTACCTGCGGCATCTTCAATAAAAATAATCAGGTCAGGAAATCCGTCGTTGTTTAAATCATCAATTTCCGCGCCAGCTACCCTAGCCTTCAATTCTATCGATGCTTCTCTAGAATCAGATTTAAATCCTATTGGTCTAATATTCAATACATTTTTTTCTGGTGACCTATTTAAACAAGAAATTCTATAACCAGCTTTACCAATTTTCATGGTGCTGTCATATTTAGTCCAAACTTGTCCAATCAGTTGTCCCGAAAAAATGATCAAGCAGAAAAAGAAAATAGTACGCATAGTTTACAATTATTTTATAATAGCCGTAATGCTAATTTCAACATTCACATTTCTAGGCAATCCTTTCACAGCCACCGTTTCACGTGCAGGAAAATCAGCACTGAAATAACTGCCATATACTTGATTCACTGCAGCAAATAAATCCATACTACTTAAAAATATACTCGTCTTAACAATATGCTCAAAATTGATGTTCGCCTCGTCTAATATAGCTTTGATATTTTCCATCACCTGTGTGGTTTCAGCCTCGATAGACGACAAAACCAACTCACCAGTAGCTGGATCAAAAGCGATTTGACCACTAGCAAATAAAAAACCATTGGCAATCACGGCTTGACTATAAGGACCAATAGGTGCAGGTACTTTATTACTTTGGATGATTTGTTTAGTCATATATTTTATTTAGAATTGCAATTTCTAATTTTTTGGGCAAATCCAACCTATTTTTGCACTATAAATTTATTACTTGGCTACATTTTTAATCATAGACACCGCTTTTGAAGAGGCTATTGTGGCATTGGGCAAGGATGGCAAGATCATCGGCGAATTGACCAATAAGGAGACTCATAGCCATGCCAGCTTTATTCAAGTAGCTATTGCCAATATTTTGGAGGGGCAACAAATGGCGATGACCGAAATAGATGCTATTGTAGTGACTTTAGGACCTGGTAGTTATACAGGTTTAAGGGTTGGACTAGCTACTGCAAAAGGAATGGCCTATGCCTTGGAAAAGCCACTTATAGGATTGTCTACATTGAAGGTTTTAGCAGCGGCGGCTATTCAGCTTTCGCCAACATCAATCGAGGCATCGACCCAAATTTTTTCTATGATAGATGCAAGGAGGATGGAGGTTTTTGGCGCCATCTATGATGCATCCCTCAGCCCAATCCTGCCAGAACAAGCCTTGGTACTGGATCAGACAAAATGGAATAGCTTAATCAGTCAACCCACTATTTGTATTGGGAATGGACAATTAAAAACAAGGGATTTTACATCCACACATGAAGTAACTTACATAGATGGAAATTACACGAGCCAAGTGCTACTTGATTTGGCGATGGAAAAATGGACCGAAGGACAATTTGAGGACCTGGCCTATGTGGGTCCAAATTATCTAAAAGAAGTGTACATCCTGCCTAAAAAAATGTAACATATTAAAAAATATTATGTATTAATTATTCATTAACTTTACACTGTAATACAATTCATAACCCCCAATATGTAATTTGTCATGAATCAATCATTAGCCTTGCTACAATTAGACAATGGTGCCACACCATTAAAAGTGGATTTAATCCATAGCAAGAAAGCTGCTATGATTTTAAGAGCACTAAATCACAAGCTACGTCAACAAATTTTAAAACTGATTGACGAACATCAAAAAATGACCGTAACCGAGATCTATGTAAAACTTAGATTGGAACAATCGGTTGCATCGCAACATTTAGCCATTTTAAGAAGAGCCGGTATTGTTGTTACTATTCGTGAAGGAAAGTTCATTTTCTATATGGTGGACTATAATCGTCTTGAGCAAGTGAACCAATTTGTAGAACAATTAGTTGGATAATATGGTTTTAAGCTTAGCTCAATTTTTATCTTTATCTCAAGATGAATCAGTACAAATTATCGATACCCGAATTGATGCTGAATTTTTACAAGGTTATATTCCAGGATCAATCCATGTTGCGTTAGACGAAATCAAAACATTGAATGCCCTCAAAATTATTGAACAAGATTGTCCAATAATTTTGGTCTGCGATCAAGGTACAGAAGAGATTTTGATAAAACGTTTTGAATTACTAGGATACACCCAGGTGAAAGGTTATTTACAAGGTGGTTTTTCAACCTGGTCAGCAGCGGGAGAAAAAATAGATTTAATCATTGAAGTAGAAGTGGATGAACTCGCCATGGATATTCCATTCGACGAATACCTAATGATTTTAGATATTCGTACAGAAGAGGCCTATGACAAAGCGCATATCAAAGACTCCATCAATCTTCCATTGATTGAATTTGGTGACCCAGGTGCAATGTCAGAACTAGATGAACATTTTAATATTTATCTTATAGATGATTTAGGCAAACAGTTATTACTTGCTGCTTCTGTATTGAAAAAGCAAGGTATACACAATATTAGAATAGTACAGGATGGATGGGACGCAGTAGAATTTTTGAAAAATAAATTCACTATTGTTGCATCGCCCAAGAAAGACGCTAATTCAGATCCTTTTTTAGATAACTAATTAGGGGATTCAAAAAATGAATAAGCGCAATTATTCCACTACTAAATGTCCATAAGTCGCCGCATCATAGGGATAGCGCCATCTACGGTGACTCCATAAATAATTAGCTGGTTCTTTTTTAATTTTATCCTCTAAGGTTTTTACAAACAGCGCGGTTAATTGTCCGTCTTTAAAATAATTAGGGACAGTAGTCATAAGTTCGTAATGTGAATGATAATGACCACGTTTAGTGCTATAAAAATGTACAAATACTTGAGCGGTATTATTTAATTTAGCACCTTTCTCTGGACCTTTCACAAATGGCGTCAATTGCCCAAAAAATGGAATCCAAAAAGCAGATTTAGGATTGCCTGGATTTTGGTCTGCCGCTAATGCCATTGCATATTTTCCGTTGTTTGCATACTGATGGAATTGATTTTTAAAGTTGGTAGCGGGGATCATGATGCTTCCATATCTTTTGCGCATATCTAAAATCAAAAGATCAAAAAATCGATTAGTTAATGGCATATAAACACCTATAAAAGGATATTTACCATATTTGGCTGCACCCCAATTGGCAAATTCCCAATTAAAAAAATGTCCCGCCATAATTTGTACATTCTGCCCCGTAGGATATAAATCATTCAGCACTTCTGCATTGGATGTGAATCGCTTCTTAAAACTTGTATCAGACATTGAGATCAATTTAATGGTCTCAAAAAATGAGTCTGTAAATTTTTGATAAAATTCTTTTGCAATTTGATTACGCTCTTGGATAGTTTTATTTGGAAAAGCAATGACTAAATTATGATGCACCACATCCAGTCTGTATTTTAAAATTTTTCTTAATAAAAAAGCCACTCCATCACTAAATAGATAAATCACAGGCCATGGAATCAATGAGATTAAATAAAAAATTGCATAGAAAATGGAGTACATAAAATAATTATTTACTTGGCTCAATCCAAGCATTGTGTTCTTTTAGTAATAAAATTAATTCATCTACTGCCACATTGCTATCGATATTACGCTTCATCACTTCTTTACCTTTGTATAAAGTAATCTTACCTACTCCACTTCCCACATAACCAAAATCAGCATCTGCCATTTCTCCAGGTCCATTCACAATACAGCCCATAATGGCTATTTTCAACCCTTTTAAATGATTGGTGACTGCTCTAATCTTTGCCGTTGTTTCTTGTAGCTCAAACAAGGTTCTACCACAACTTGGACAAGAAATATATTCAGTTTTAGAAATCCTAGTTCTAGTGGCTTGTAAAATACCAAATGCGGTTGTATTTAATAATTGTTCGATACTTGCATTGTTAAAATAATTACGGCCAGATACATTTGACCCATGCACACTTGCATCATATGCCTCCTTGCTCAATCCCAAACAAATGCCGTCTCCTATGCCTTCTAATAACAAAGCACCGGTTTCAATGGCGAAATGAATTAAATGTTCGTCTGTGGTTTTCCACTCACTATCCGTTACTAAAATAATGGGTTGATGGATGTCTAATTGCATTAGTTTAATAGCCATTCTTCTCACGGCTTGCATGGCATTGTTACATTGACTACTCAAGCATAGCACCACAGAAGGATCTTTTGCTATTTGTAATAATAATTCATCTGCAATAGGTGAAAGATCACTGTAACAATCTATTTGTACAAAATTAAGTTGCGGATGTTTTGCCTCCAAAGTGATATAAGAAGCAGCATCCATGATTGGATGGTATTTTTCGATATTGTTTGCAATTGAACAAACTGCAGGACTTGCCACAATACTAAGGGTTCCAGGCAAGTTAAAATCCAAAGGCGTATGCCCAATAAATACATAATCTGCTGCTGCATCTGATATCGCCCATTTATCGGTAGCTGCATCATAGGTATAGCCGATCGCAACTAAATCGCTTGTTTTAATATTGGATAGATGACTCAAGTCTGCAATCACCACAGGCACTTGTTTACCACCAATATTTTTAACAGCTGTTGTAGCGCGTCTTGCATATTCAAAAGGACTATAAGGCAATTGTGTCAATTCAGGCACCATTGCTGTATTCACTTCTGACAACTGATTGTATCTTTTAACTAAGTCCAAACAAACTGGGATTTCTAATTCAGGATCTTCTGTTAAACTCACTCTGATGGTATCGCCAATACCGTCTTCTAATAAGGTACCAATACCAATCGCACTTTTAATTCTACCATCTTCTCCATCACCGGCTTCTGTTACACCTAAATGTAGTGGATATAATTCATTGAACTCTTGTTGCATTTGTTGAATCAATAATCGATAAGCCTGCACCATCACCTGAGGATTACTTGATTTCATACTCAAAATAATTTGGTGGTAATCCAAACTTCTTGCAATTCTTAAAAACTCCATTGCACTCTCCACCATACCAATGGCTGTATCACCATATCGACTCATGATACGATCACTTAATGACCCATGGTTGGTGCCAATACGCATTGCAGTGCCATGTTCTTTACAAATGAGTACAAGGGGCGAAAATTTTTCTCTAATGCGTTCAATTTCTTCTACATATTCCGCATCGGTATAATCAATTTGCTCAAACTTCTTTTTGTCTACATAATTACCTGGATTCACTCTTACTTTTTCTACAATCTTTGCTGCAATTTCTGCTGCATTCGGTGTAAAGTGAATATCTGCGACCAATGGCGTAGTGTATCCTTTTGAATGAAGGATCGCTTTGATATTGGCTAAATTTTCTGCTTCTTTTTTACTAGGGGCTGTTACACGAACCAATTCTGCACCAGCTTCAATACATCGAATGACTTGCGCTACTGTTGCATCCGTATCCATGGTGTCTGTGGTGGTCATGGTTTGAACACGAACAGGATGGCCTCCACCAATAATTAGGTTACCCACTTTCACTGGTCTTGTGAGGATGCGCTTATAAGATGTCAATGATTCAGAATAGTATTGCATAAAGCTTTCTTATAATAATGAATAGAAATTAAATTTAACGAACTCCTTTGAAGAAGCCTTCTTTAACCAATATAGATTTCAATAAATTAACATTTCTGTTCTTCAAGTCATTGCCATCTGTGGCACTAGTATGCAAGACAAAGAAATAAGGGTGTAGGTTTTCTTCGATATACCCAAGCACCCAAGCCTGATTACCAAGCGCAGTGTCAGTAGCGACTAAATAACTTAATTGATAATTAGAGTTCTGCTCTTTTAAGATCATTTTTTTAAAAAGCTCTTGGCTGCGTTTTTGAAAAGGCAAGCCTTTAAAGTACAATCTTTTGATAAAACCAAGCTGTTCGTCTGCAGTAATCAATAAGGATTCGTCCTTCCAAAAACCATCCATATTTGCACTCACAATCCCTTTACCATAATGTATAGAATCAATTTCTTGTAAAATAGTCGTTCTGCCAATTTGTTGCACTAACTGCTGGTAATACAAAGTTGAATCTAGAGATACCCAAGTATTGGTATCTGCATTGAGTTGACCTTGATCAAAACCAATTAAAATCGGTAAAGCAAAAAATGTATTCAAAGGTGCATACCCAGTATCCTTATAGGCGGATAAATTAAAAACAGTAAAAGCTTCACTACTATTTTCCATCAAAGCAAAACTTCCATGCATACCAGCACTATCAATCTGTTGACCAATCGTCGCAGTTGTTTTAACATTATTTGGTGTGCAAGCATATACGCTCATACTTAAAACGAATACTACAAGAATCTTTTGCATAATAAAAATTGAAAAGGCTATGAAACAAAATACACTCCACAAGTAGATGTGAAGTGTATTGTATTATAAATAATGTATTACAAATATTATTGTATACCCAATAACTCCACTTCAAAAATCAAAGTAGATCCTGGTCCAATCACTGGTCCAGCAGAACGTTCGCCATAAGCCAATTCAGAAGGAATGAATAATTTCCACTTACTTCCAACAGTCATTAACTGTAAAGCTTCCTGCCATCCTTTAATCACCCCATTTAATGGGAAACTAATTGGCTCACCTCTATTCACTGAACTGTCAAATATTTCACCAGTGATTAAAGTACCATGGTAATGACATTTAACGGTGTTCTTTAAAGTAGGCTTAGCGGTGTCTGTACCAGCAACCATTACTTCATATTGCAAGCCATTGCTTAAACGAACCAC
>CAMCQV010000076.1 GCA_945877085.1 Chitinophaga pinensis | reverse complement strand
TTTTTTGTTGATTTGGTGAAGATAAAACGCCCTTCTTTCTAGAAGGGCGTTTGTATTTATTAGTTAACTTTGTCCAAATTTATTCAAGATGAGTGAAATACTAAATACCCCATTTACCCATAAGCATCTTGCATTGGGTGCGAAAATGGCGCCGTTTGCAGGCTACAATATGCCGATTAGTTATTCAGGTATCAATGATGAACATGCCGCTGTAAGAAATAGCGCTGGTGTATTTGATGTGAGTCATATGGGCGAGTTTGTATTAAAAGGAGAAAATGCATTGGACTTGATTCAACGTGTGACAAGTAATGATGCATCTGTATTAGAAGACGGTAAAGCACAGTATAGTTGTTTACCAAACACTACAGGAGGCATCGTGGATGACTTGTTGGTGTATTGTGTCGAAAAGAATAAAGTATATATGTTGGTTGTGAATGCATCCAATATCGAAAAAGATTGGAATTGGATTAGCAGCTACAATACCAAAGGGGTAGAGATGCACAATATCAGCGCTAAGACTGCACTATTGGCTGTACAAGGTCCAAATGCGACTAAGATTGTACAAACGATGACCAAGATGGATGTGTTGAATCTGCCTTATTATAGTTTTGTAAAAGGAGATTTGTTGGGTATAGACAATGTATTGATTAGTGCAACTGGATATACAGGATCAGGCGGTGTAGAAATTTATTTTGAAGACGTGAATGACAATGCCAATAAAGTTTGGGATGCATTATTTGAAGTAGGTGCTGCATTTGGTTTAAAGCCAATTGGATTAGGCGCAAGAGATACATTAAGACTAGAAATGGGATTCTGTTTATACGGAAATGATATCAATGATACCACCAGTCCATTAGAAGCTGGATTAGGATGGATAACAAAATTCACAAAAGCGTTTACCAACTCAGAAAATTTAGCAGCACAAAAAGCGGCTGGTGTCACAAAAAAATTAGTTGGATTTGAAATGATTGATCGTGGTATTCCAAGACATGATTATCTGATTAAAAACGCTGCAGGAGAAGCAATTGGTGTTGTGACATCTGGAACGCAGGCGCCAAGTTTAGGCAAGGCGGTTGGCTTAGGATATGTGGCTACATCCCATGCTGCAATTGATTCAGAGATCTTTATTGATATCAGAAATACTTTGGTAAAAGCAAAAGTGGTTAAGTTCCCTTTTAAATAAAGAGAGATTTGAATCAATATAATAATTGAATCTTTTGATAATTATAATCATTTTAAAGGGGGCATTTCGCCCCCTTTTTTATGCGGTAAATACTTGAAAATCATCTGTACTTAAGTTGCATTTTTGAAATCAAATAAAAATACCGTTATGAAAGGAATGAAAAACAAAGTACAGTTGATTGGACATTTAGGTGCCAATCCTGAAATCAAAGTATTTGACGAAAATAAAAAACTTGCACAATTAAGTTTGGCCGTCAATGATGGATTTAAAAATGCAGAAGGGGAGTGGCAGGATGACACGCAGTGGTTTAATTTAGTCGCATGGTCTAAGCTCGCGGACTATGCCGAAAAGAATTTAATAAAAGGCCAAGAACTCGCCATAGAAGGTCGTTTGGTGAACAATACCTATACGGATAAGCAAGACGTCAAAAGAACCGTTTCAGAAATTGTATTGAATGAAATCCTTTTATTGAGCAAGCAAAAAAGCACAAAAGAGGCAGAATAAATCGGTACAATTTGTATCTTTGCCGACTATGCAAACAAACGATACTTTGAAACCAACTTTACATACAATCCTTACACCGTCTTTATTAGAACTATACGAAATAAAAGACAGTGTTGTGGTAATTATAGATGTGTTTAGAGCCACATCTACCATGGCAACTGCATTATACAATGGGGCAACAAAAATTATCCCAGTGGATTCTGCAGAGCATTGTATAGAGATGGGAAAACAAACTGGCGGCATTACCGCAGGCGAACGTGATGGAAAAATTATTCCTGGTTTAGCTTATGGCAATTCTCCTTCGGAGTATCCTAGGTCATTTATTGAAAATAAAACCTTAGTGATTACGACGACCAATGGTACCAAGTTGTTGCATATGGCACTGAATCAAGGGGCAAAAGAAATCATCACTGGATCTTTCCCAAATTTGACGAAAGTGGTGGAATTTTTAAAAGCACAAAATGCCCCCGTTATTTTGGGCTGTTCTGGATGGAAGAACCGTTTTAATATAGAAGATGCGCTGTTTGCTGGTGCTGTTATTGAGGAAATAAAGGACCATTTTACTATTCATTGTGATAGCAGTTTTATGGCCAATCAACTATATAATCAAAACAAATCTAACTTATCTGAATATATTAAATCGGTGACCCATTGGCATCGTTTGGCGGCTTATGGCTTAGAAGAGGACATGCTGTATTGTGTAACTAAGGACATTGCCCCTTCTTTACCTATTTTTAAAAGTGGTGCTTTGGTGAACCACAGTTAGATTTTCCCTAAAATAGCCCAAGAAGTTGTACATTTGCAAATTGCCCTTTTTACAGAGGGTAATTTGCATTTTTAATTATGGCACTACCCTATCTTGTTAAACATATCTATAGTTACGGCACTGAAGAAGTGATACGTCGTGGTAAACGCATTTTTGCATTAAAAAATATCGAATTAGTCAAATTCGATCCTATGATTGGCAACATTCATTGTCGGGTTAAAGATGACGGGTATAGCACTTATTACAAAGTAACGATCGAAAATTTCACTTCTGCTGCAACCTTGTCTCTAAGGTGTGGTTGTCCATATAATTTATCTGAAGTTTGTAGACATAAAGCAGCTGCTTTATTTTTCATACAAGATTTATTGGATAAGAATCAATTGGAATATCAAGCTGCTTCTTATAAGACAACACATACTTTACTTAGGACTAAAGCCATCGATTTAAAATCGATCAAAATGCTTTGTTCTGCTGATACTTTTGATCAGGCTGAGCAAACATTAAAAACAATTCGCCCACATATTCTTTCTAGTGAAAATGAAAAAGTAGTTGCAGAGTTAGATATGGACGGGAAGACGCATCACTTGATCATTCAAAAAAATGAAGAACGTTTTTTTGATACTTCTTGTGATTGTTTGTCTGAGACTGCGTATCCTTTGTGTATTCATAAGACGATGTTGTTATTGCAATTGTTTCAATTAAAGGGCGCAGAGTATTTTGAAACCATCAGAAACTGGGACAGAGAAAAAAATAAGTTATTGGCTTTATATGGCTATAGTCTTGCAGATGATCTTAAAGACAAATTTGAATTTACTTACCATGATAGTAAGCCATTTTTAAAAGTACTTGATTCAAGTATCCAGAGAGTAAATGGCGGAGAAGCTGTTACGAAAGCGCCTCCATTAGAACTGCATCGATTCACGGTACCTAACAAAAAAGTGGATAGTGCAGATACAGATGACACGACTATAAAAGGACCGGAAAAAACGATACAGCGTTATGGTTTAGTGATTCAAGAAGATGAACATGCTTATCCTTTTGTTTCCTTTCATGTAGTTAGAGGAGAAGCGGATGAACTAGAAACAACTTATTTAAGTAAGGTAGAAAAGATTGATATTTTAAAGTTTGTTACGCCCTATGACATGAATGAGGATGACAAAACTTTATTACAATCGGTGAGGAAATTACAACCTGCAGAAACTTCTAAGTATTTAAATAAAAATTCGCCTTTTCAAGGGATCTGGGACACAATCGTGCATGCAGACGAAGCGAGTTTACCTGACGAGACCAAGGATTTAATGCAGGAATACTTGCATCCAAAAATGGAAAAATTGTGGCGTGAATTATCAGAGCATCCATTTACCTTTTTCCTTGGGCATAATAAAAATTTCACTACAGCTAATTTAGTCAAAGCGGAATTGGCTTTTTATCCTGTTCAACCAAGTTTTAAAGTAGAGAAGATAGGGGAAGATTATACAGTTCATGTGCAGGTTATATTACCATCTGGTCCAGTTGATTTAGTGGATAACCATGCGAAGTCTTATTATTTATTCCAACAAGACAATTTATTTTTCTATTGGAAAAATAGAACAGATCTACATTGGGTAGAACAATTTTTACCAAAAGGTCAACAAAAAGTTTCTGCAAAAGAATGGCCTAATTATTTGCAGTCAACATTGTTGCCTTTGTCCAAGAATTATCATGTAGCATTGGATCATGTGACGCAAGAAAAAGTGAAAGGGGTTAAGCCACAATTGCAAATACTATTGAAAGAAAACGGGGACTATTTATTTTTTGAACCTTTGTTTGTCTACCAAGATATTGTGGTACAAAAAGAAGATGGTCCATCTGTGATTCAACAAGTGGGAGACAAGCTGATGATTCTAGAGCGTGATTTAGCAGCAGAACGACAATTGATTGGAATCATTGAACAACTGCATTCTGGATTTATAAGACCCAATGAGGGCAATGTATTGGCCTTAAAAGGAGCCGAAGTATTAAAAAACAATTGGTTCTTTTTGTTCATAGACACTTTAAAGGAAAAACAAATTCCTTTGTTTGGCACGGAGCAATTAAAGCAATTTAAATTCAACACTGCTAAGCCAACGACTCGATTATACATTAGTAGCAATACGGATTGGTTTGATGCAAAAGTTGAAATCTCATTTGGCGAACAAAAAGTTAGCATTCAAGACATCAAGACGATGTTGATGAACAAGCAACAGTTTGTGCCTTTAAAAGATGGCAGCTTGGGTGTATTGCCAGAACAATGGTTGAACAAATATGCTTTGTTATTTAAAGTGGGAGAAGGGAAGACAGATAACTTAAAATTGAGTAAATACCATTTCTCTGTTTTAGATGAATTGTATCAACAAAGAGATGAAGAGGAATTGATTTTCCAACTAGAAGGCAAATTTGAAAAGATTAGAGAACATTATACCATCGCCGATGTGCAACCACCAGCACATTTGGATCCAATTTTACGTCCATATCAGACCAGTGGATTTCAATGGTTAAATTACCTACACGATGTAGGCTGGGGTGGGATCTTGGCAGATGACATGGGATTGGGTAAAACGATTCAAACACTTTCTTTCCTGCAACATTTAAAAGAGAAGCAGGGTAAGTTATTGGCCTTGGTGGTTTGTCCAACGACTTTGTTATTTAACTGGCAAAATGAATTGAAAAAATTTACACCAAGTTTGAGTTTTATGATTCATCATGGTGGAACAAGAAATAAAGCCAAATTAACAGACGGTTCTGTGGAAGTGATCATCACTACTTATGGTACTTTAAGAAGTGATATCAAGAATTTTGTAGAAGTACAATTTGATTATGTGATTTTGGATGAAAGTCAGGCCATTAAAAATCCAACAAGTAAAGTGACTAAAGCTGCATGCTTATTAAATGCAGGCAATAAACTTTGTTTGAGTGGTACACCTTTACAGAACAATACTTTTGATATATATGCGCAAATGAATTTCTTGAATCCTGGCATGCTAGGTTCAGTGGAATATTTTAAGCATAATTTTTCGATGCCTATTGATAAATTTGATGAGAAAGAACAAAAAGAACATCTACGAAAATTTGTTTTTCCATTTATCTTAAGAAGGACCAAAGAGCAAGTGGCAAAGGATTTACCAGAAAAGCAAGAGATGGTTTTATACTGTGAAATGGGCGCAGCGCAACGTAAAATTTACGAAGCCTACAGAAACGATTACCGAGATAAATTAATGGGACTGGTCGAAGAGAAAGGCGTGCAAAAAGCACAATTATCTATCCTGCAAGGTTTAATGAAATTGCGTCAAATTTGTGACAGCCCTGCGATTATCAAAGATGAATCTTATCCAAACGAATCGGTTAAATTAGAAGAATTAACTCGTGAGATTGCAGAAAATATTGGTGAACATAAGGCCTTGGTTTTTTCACAATTCTTGGGCATGTTGGGATTGATCAGAGAAGCTTTAACAAAATTGGGGATTGATCATGAATATTTTGATGGAAACAGTACGATACAAGAAAGAGAAAAAGCGATTGAGCGTTTCCAAAATGATCCTAATTGTCGCGTTTTCTTAATCTCTTTAAAAGCAGGTGGTGTGGGTCTTAACTTAACTGCTGCAGACTATGTGTACATCGTAGATCCTTGGTGGAACCCGGCGGTAGAGCAACAAGCGATTGACAGAACGCATCGTATAGGACAAACTAAAAATATCTTTGCTTATCGTATGATCTGTAATGATACTGTGGAAGATAAAATATTGAAACTACAGGATCGAAAAAGGTCCCTTGCAAAAGAATTAATTTCTGACGAAGATGGATTTATAAAGTCCTTAACCAAGGACGATATCAATTATTTATTTAGTTAACTCAAAGTTTTTATAATTAAAATGCCCCAAATGAATCATCTGGGGCATTTTAATTTTTGATCTTGCTGCGATTATTGCATTTCTGCTGCTGCAATATTTGCTTTCGGATTTTTTAAGAATTCCTCTTTACAACCTGCTGAGCAAAATCCTAATACCTTATTGTCATAATGCGCTGTGTCGCTAATGCCCGCAGTCACTGGCATGCCACATGTTGGATCTTTTTTGTTGTTCACTAAGCTGATATCGAAGCTGATTACTGAATCTTCTGCAGCAACAGCTACAGTGCTATCCATCGTTGTGGTTGTTGTATCGGTTGTGGTTGTGCTATTATTACCACAGGCCATTAAAAACATACTACCACAAACTGCCATCAAGCCTAGGCTTATTTTTATTGTCTTTTTCATAATGAAGATTTTTACAAAGTTAGGACTTCCTTCAAATATGTGTTAAATCGTGTAAATTAAGGTACAAAATTCTGAAATTATTGGCATTATAAGGGGATTCTGATGTATTTTTGAGGTCTAAATTTGAATAT
>CAMCQV010000075.1 GCA_945877085.1 Chitinophaga pinensis | reverse complement strand
GTCATCAATCCATACACAAAATGTTCCATCAATTGCGTGTGCACTTCAATAGAATTGAATTTGTTCAAAGGAAATAGGTGCAGATTAAATGGAATAAATACAGTTTCTAAACGAAATTTTGAAATGATATCAATATCAAGGTCTTTTCTATAATATCCTTCTTCAATACCCTTCATTAAATTTTGTTTGATCAATGAAAACAAAAATTCATCTTTATGATTTTTGATCATTTCAAAAGAAGACGAAAAATGTTTTTCCAATTCCATCATCGAATTTGGATTCATTGTTTGTGTCATGGCTTTCATATTCTCCATTAACAAAAACATTTCATGAATCGCATTTTCTGCTTTGGATTTACATGCTACACAAATAAGTTCATGGTCTTTTAATTCAAGGTTCACCACGGCCTTCACCAAATCGTCTTTATCTTTATAGTATTGATAAATCGTCTTTTTGCTGATCCCCAATTGATGGGCTAAATCGTCCATGGTCACCTGTCTTAAACCAGACTGGAGCATTAAATCCCTTGCCTTGAACAGTATTTTTGTTTGCATAAGTTCAGTTGAAGGCGCAAAACTAAGAAAACTTTAGACGTTTTCAAAGTTTCCAAGCATGAAATTTGTATTAATTATTGATAAATGGTCGAAATGAGTGAAATTTGTAACTAAATCAGCATAAAATGCCCAGTTTAAGGCAAATTTTTAATAGAAAGCAGCTTTTAAGCCACTTAGCAAGATTTTTTTTCCAAGGTATCATTGCTTTGGCACCAATAGGTGTGACTGTTTGGATCGTAGTGACTTTATTCAATTGGGTAGACAATTTTTTACCTAATTTATTAAATACTTTATTTCCTATCCGATTCGCTGCTGTCGATGGTCAAATACCAAAAGTAACTGGATTAGGATTTTTAGTTGCTTTAATGTTAGTACTTATTGTAGGTTGGTTGTCGTCATTATTTTTTGTGGAAAGGTTGGTGTCTATTTTTGATAAGTTATTAGAACGTACACCAGGGGTAAAAATTATTTACTCATCGGTGAAAGATTTTCTAGAGGCTTTTGCAGGGAATAATAAAAAATTTGATAAACCAATATTGGTTTCTATTGATGGAAATGATATCTGGCGTATTGGATTTATCACGCAAGAAAATTGTGAGCACTTAGGATTAAAAGATCATGTGACAGTGTATGTACCACATTCTTATGCTATTTCGGGTATTTCATTTATTGTACCATTAGCCAATACAAAAAAATTACCTAAGCATATGAACGCGGCAGAAGCCATGAAATATGCAATATCAGGAGGTGTCACCACAACTAATGAACAAGAAGAGAAAGATGCAGTGCATCTTTCGATGGGAAGCAAGGAGTCTTCGATGTGAAGCAAAGATTAATTTTCAAAAAATAGTACATGCAATTACATAATTTTAATTCAGGCCCTTCTATCTTACCTAAGGAAGTGCTGGATGAAGCAGCAGCAGCCATTCATAATTTTAACGGAACAGGTTTATCTATATTAGAGATAGGGCACAGAACAACACATTTTGTGTCGGTGGTAGAAGAAGCAAAACAAATTGTAAAAAGATTGATGGGGATTGGTGACGATTATGAAGTCTTATTTTTACAAGGAGGTGCCACGATGCAGTTCATGCAAGTACCTATGAATTTATTAGATGAAAATGGATTAGCAGCAATTTGTGACAACGGTGTTTGGGGACATAAAGCCGTGAAAGAAGCACAACTATTTGGTCCTGTGAAAGTAGTATCTGACACCAATGCAGACAAGCATACTTATATCAATAAGACTCTTGAACTGCCTGCCAATACTAGTTATTTGCATATTACGACCAATAATACCGTGGAGGGAACTCAATGGCATAGCTATCCACAGCCTGGTGTGCCATTGGTGGGCGATATGAGTTCGGATATTTTTTGTAGAACTACCCCATTTCATCAGTTTGATTTAATCTATGCTGGCGCGCAAAAAAATATGGGTGCAGCGGGTGTGACAATGGTGGTCGTAAAAAAAGCAATCCTAGGAAAAACAAACAGAGCCATCCCTGCCATTTTAGATTATCAAAAACATATCGAAGCAGGTTCATTATTAAACACACCACCAGTGTTTTCGATTTATGTAAGTTTACTCACATTAAGATGGATCGAAAAAGAAGGTGGATTGGTAGAGATGGAAAAAAGAAATACAGCAAAAGCAAAATTATTATACGACACCATCGATGCATCCGAACATTTTTATTGTCCTATTGCAAAGGAAGATAGAAGTATTATGAATGCAGTTTTCTTTTTAAAGGATGAAATAAAAGAAGCTGCTTTTTTAAATTTGTGTAAAGAAAATGGGATGATTGGTGTAAAAGGTTATAGAACAGTGGGTGGCATCAGAGTAAGTATGTACAATGCAATGCCTATGTCAAGCGTAGTCGCATTTTGCGACTTAATGAAAGCTTTTGTTTAAATATATTTTAGTATAATTTTTTTATTTTTTAACGAATCTATGGCTGTCAAGTCCATTATATTCGACAAAATGAACGATATTTGTCCTCATGGCAAAAATTAGTCCTTTCGAAGCATTGCGTCCTCAGCCACAATTAGCGAAGCAAGTTGCAAGTAAACCTTACGATGTTTTAAATAGTGCGGAAGCGAAAGCAGAAGCTGTTGGAAACGCATATTCTTTTTTACATATCACCAAGAGTGAAATTGATTTACCAGAAATGGTAGACATCCATAGTCAACAAGTGTATGATATTGCATTGGATAATTTAAATGCATTCATGCAAAGAGATGTGTTGTTTAAAGAATCAAAACCATGTTATTATATTTATCAATTAATCATGGATGGTCGTGCACAAACTGGATTGGTTTGTGTAAGTAGTGTAGATGATTATGAAAATGGGATTATTAAAAAGCATGAGTTTACGCGTCCAGAAAAAGAGCTGGATAGAATCAATCATATGAAGACGATAGGCGCACAAACAGGCAATGTTTTTTTAGCCTATCGCAATCAAGCGGCTATTGATACTTTGATAGAAAAATGGAAGACGACTAAAAATGCAGTCTATGATTTTACTGCAGACGACGGTATTCAACATACTGTGTGGGCAGTGAGCGATACCGATACCATTGCACAAATCACCCAATTATTTGAGACAGAAGTGCCATGTACTTATATCGCAGACGGGCATCACAGAGCAGCATCTGCGGCAAAAGTGAGAACAGCGATTGGTAAACAAAATACAAGTGCCGATTATTTCTTAACGACTTTGTTTCCATCCAACCAATTGGCGATCATGGATTATAATAGAGTAGTGAAAGACTTAAATGGACATGAAGCAACTGCATTTTTAACTGCATTAGCACAAGATTTTGATGTTCAAACAATGGATGCCGCCTTTAAACCAGACAGCTTACATCGTTTTGGATTGTATATGCATCATCAATGGTATGCATTGACTGCAAAACCGGGCACTTACAATGATGCAGACCCGATTGGTGTTTTAGATGTGACTATTTTATCCAACAATATCTTAGACAAATTATTAGGGATTAAAGACCAACGCGTCGATAAAAGAATTGATTTCGTGGGTGGTATTCGTGGGATGGAAGCCCTAGAAGCGAGGGTGGATAGCGGTGAAATGGCTTTGGCAATTAGCTTGTATCCTGTAACGATTGATCAATTATTCAATATCGCAGATGCTGGCGAGGTCATGCCACCAAAAAGCACTTGGTTTGAGCCAAAATTAAGAGATGGCTTATTGACTCATTTGATTTACGATTCAAACGATTAATAAAGTTTAAATACTGGACTTAAATAAGTTTTATTTTAAAGTACAGTAACATATAATTCCTTTCTAAAACCGGTCTTTTGACTGGTTTTTTTTGTATTTTGTTGTACAAAATACTTGTCATATGGAATCTAAAAGACTCTTTGATTGTATCGAACATCAGTTAACAAATTTTCCTCAAGAAGTGATGTTGTCTGGAAAAGAAAATGGTGGATGGAGAACCTACTCTACTGCCGAAGTGGCTTCAACAGTGAATGCCTTGAGTGCTGGTTTATTAAGCCTTGGCTTATCTGGACATGATTTTACTCCAGAGGGATCAGATAAAATAGCCATCATTAGTAACAATAGACCAGAATGGTTGATGTCGGATATGGCTACGCAACAAATTGGTGTCATCTGGGTGCCAGTGTATCCAACCACCAATCCATTAGAATTGACTTTTATTTTGAATGACGCATCTGTACAATACATGTTTGCGAGCAATCAAGAATTATACAATAAAGTGATGTCTATTAAAGACAAAGTGCCTTGTTTAAAAGAGGTCTATACTTTTGATCGTATAGAAGGTGCAAAGCACTGGTCAGAATTGTGTTTACAGGATGCAGATTTATTGCAACAAGTAGATGTGATTAAAAAAACGATTCCAGTAGAACAAGTTGCAACATTTATTTACACATCAGGAACAACTGGTACACCAAAGGGCGTGATGTTAACGCATCATAATATTTATTTCAATTTACAAGCGGGTAAAAAAAGTTTTCCTTTCCCAGATTCACCCAATCAAAAAGTATTGAGCTTTTTGCCATTGAATCATATTTTTGAAAAAGTGGCTTCTTATATTTATTTGTATAGCGGGATGAGCATCTACTATGCAGAATCCATGGAGACCATTGGCGATAACTTAAAAGAAATTGCGCCTGACGGATTCTCTACCGTGCCAAGATTATTGGAAAAAGTATACGAAAAAATCATGATGAAGGGTGAAGAGTTGACAGGCCTTAAACGTAAATTATTTTTCTGGGCTGTTGCTTTAGGAGAACAATATGATAATTTAAAAACAGGATCGGCATGGTACCAGTTCCAATTGAAGCTGGCAAATAAAATTATTTTTAGCAAGTGGAGAGAAGGATTAGGGGGTAATGTAAAATTTATTGTAACTGGAGGTGCGGCATGTCAGGTAAAATTATTGCGTATTTTTAATGCTGCTCAAATACCCGTGTTTGAGGGATATGGTCCAACAGAAAACAGTCCAATCATCAGCATCAATTTTAGAACACCCGGTGGTACCAAGTTTGGAACAGTGGGTATGCCTATAGAAGGTGTACAAATGAAATTAGAAGCAGACGGAGAAATTTGTGTTGCAGGACCAAGTGTGATGAAAGGTTATTATAAATTACCAGAACTAACTGCAGAAACAGTCATCGATGGTTGGTTACATACTGGAGATATTGGTGAAATTATTGATGGCAAGTATTTAAAAATCACAGATCGTAAAAAAGAATTGTTTAAAACAAGTGGTGGTAAATATGTTGCACCACAACCAATCGAAAATAAGATGAAGGAAAGTCCTTTCATTGAACAGATTGTATTAATTGGAGATAATAAAAAAATGGTGACTGCCTTGGTTGTACCAAGTTTTGCTAAATTGAAAGAATGGGCAAAACAAAATGGCACCGAATATACAAGCAATGAGGCCATCATTCAAGATAGTAATGTATTTGCTATGTTTGAAACAGTTGTAGCAGAATACAATCAATTATTCAATCAGGTAGAGCAAGTAAAAAAATTCACTTTAATTCCGAGAGAATTTACCATTGACCAAGGAGAGATGACGCCTAAGTTAAGTATACGCCGTAAGCAAATCCTTGCAAATTTTGAAAAAGAGATAGACTTAATGTATCAAGGTTAATACATAGGCATGCTTATACATTATTGACAGTTCATCAAATCTTGAATAACATAAAATATCATTTATGAAAAAACTGTTGCTAATAACTGTCACTGTATTTTTATTTGTGATTCATGTTAATGCACAGTCTACTAAGAATCCTTATTTTAATTACAAGGGTAAATTAATTATTATTGGCGGGGGTTCTATTCCAGATTCTTTATTTGAATTTTTTGCAGCGCATTGTGGCGGCAAGGATCAACCTGTTGTGTACATACCTACTGCTACATCGGACGAAAAATACATTCAGCAAGGAGGGCATTTAGTGAAATTTAGTTCTAGAGGTTTTACGAATTTGTCAACTATTCATACTAGAGACAAGGCCAAAGCAGATGCCACAGAAAATATTGCACTCATAAGAAAAGCGAAGGGTATTTTCTTTGGAGGAGGCGACCAGGACTTAATTGCAGCAGCCTATGGCAATACACAATTGTATAAAGAGATGCTTGCTTTATTAGACAGAGGTGGCGTGATCATGGGCACTTCTGCAGGCGCCACAATTATGGGTGCATTGTTGGTTGGAGGAGATGCAAGAAAGGACCTCACTAAAAAATTTCCTTTTCAACCTGCATTTTCATTCATACAAAATGTAGACATCGACCAACATGTATTGGTACGCAATAGACAATTTGATTTAATACCCGTTATTGAAACTTACCCTACGCATTTAGGTGTGGGGATAGATGAGTCTACAGCTATTATTGTAGAAGGGCATCAATTTAAAGTATGGGGTAATTCTTATGTGATGGTCTATGATGCAAAAGACTGGGCTAAACAAAAAGCAAATTATGGCAAAGTACTTAAGCCATTTAAAATGATGTACAGTGGACAATCATTTGATTTGAATACGCATCAAGTAATAAAGTAGCCTGCTATTTTACAGCACTCTTTTCTTTAATGATGGTTTGCACATCCTTATTTTGAATACGGCTTTCTAACCAAGAGATAATGTCTAAATACATAAAGGCGCGGCTCTCTAATTTATTACGTTCCAATGGACCTAGTATGGTTAATAATTCTTCAAATGCTAATTTCAGTTCTTCTTTATTCATTCCAGCGACGCCTGCACGACCATATTTTTGAATCGATTTTTTTAAGAAGTTAAATAAAACTTCTTCCACTGTACTAAGGTTATCCATCTTTCCCATAAAGCGATACACCGATTTGGATAAATAGTTCACCACTTCCATATTGCCTAATTC
>CAMCQV010000074.1 GCA_945877085.1 Chitinophaga pinensis | reverse complement strand
TCCTGGTGAAGGCGCTTTTGAACGATCTATATTTTGTGCCATTGTAACCAATGGAACTAAAAATAGAAATAGATATAATTGTTTTTTCATAAAATTATTTTAAGGTATACTTTGTATAATGATTATTTAGTGGTAGGTTTTTCTTTTGGTAAATAATACAATACAATCCTATTGTCTTTGTTTAAATACTTCTTGGCCACATTCAATACATCTTCTCTGGTTACTTTATTGTATTTATCTAATTCTGTATTGATTAAATTGGCATCTCCAAAATAGACTTCATTATTGGCTAAACTTTCCGCGATACCAGCCATTGTTGCATTACTAGTAACTAGCGCAGTTGTAATCTGATTTTTTACTTTTTGGAATTCACGCTCACCTACTAAGCCCATTTTTAATTCATTCACAACGCTATCCATACTTTTTTCTAATTCTTCGATCTTTACACCCATGTTCGCAATAGACAAAGCAATGAATAAGCCTTCGTCTTCATTGAAGAATGGCACCGATTGCGCAGCTACTGCTTGTTGTTTTTTATCTACTAAAGTCTTATTCATTCTAGAAGACTCTCCGCCAGATAAAATGGTAGACAATACATTGAATGCATAATACTCATCTCCACCTTGTTTTGGTGCACGATAAGCTTGGAATACGCCAGGCAATTGGATGTTATCGTAAACTACATCTCTAACCTCACCGCCTAATGCTGGTTCTTTAATAGTAGGTCTTGGGATTGGTTTAGTACCCATTTTAATTGGTCCAAAATAAGCTTCAATCTTCGCTTTCAATTCGGCTTTATTAAAATCACCTGCTATAGATAATACACAATTGTTAGGTACATAAAATGTCTTGTAAAAATTGATGAACTCGTCTAATTTAGCGGAGTTTAAGTGCTCCATGCTGCCTATTGGTGCCCATTTGTAAGGATGCACTTTAAAAGCACGCTTTAACATTTGATTTAAGAAAGAACCGTATGGTCGATTGTCTTCACGTTGACGCTTTTCTTCTTTAACCACTTCTCTTTGTGTATTCACACCAATTTGTTCAATTTTTGCATGCATCATACGCTCACTTTCTAACCATAAGCCTAATTCAACTTGATTAGATGGAAGTAACTCGTAATAAAAAGTACGATCCTGAGAGGTATTCGCATTCAAGGCACCACCTGCATTGGTGATATACTTATCAAACTCACCTCTTTTGATATTTTCTGAACCTTCAAATAATAAATGTTCAAAGAAATGCGCGAAGCCTGTTCTTGCAGTGTCTTCGTTTTTAGAACCTACATGGTATAAAGTCGTTACAGCCACCACTGGCGCTGAATGATCTTCATGTAAAATGACTTTTAAGCCATTCGGCAAAGTGTATTTCTCAAATTGTATGATTTGACCTGTCACCTGAGTGATGAACAATGTCAGCATACAAATAAAAAATAGGACAGATTTTTTTTGCATAAAAATTGATTTTGGAATGTATATTTTGATAAAAATAATGCTAATTGTACTAATTATTGATAAAAGTAATTTAAGAATTGTACCTATTAATGTTAATCTAACCCAAAATTAAATAGGAGTAAAATTTAGAGTGCCTTGAAGCTACTTTGAGGCTTGATTCCAGCTAATTTCAGGGTGTTTTTTAAACCAAGTCATCTGTCTTTTTGCGTAATGTCTTGTATTTTGCTGGATGGCTTCTATCATCTCCTCTTTTGATTGATTACCCTCCAAATATGGTAGCCATTCCTGATAACCAACCGTTTGTAATGCGTTTAGATGAAATTGAGGACGCAAAGCCTTTACTTCCTCCTCTAATCCCATTTCGACCATTTTATGCACCCTTTGATTGATCCTTTCATAGAGTTGCTCCCTTGGCATTTCAAGGCCAATTTTTTGTATGTTGAATGGACGTATTTTCTTAGACTGGTTTTGAAAACGAAGGATGGATTGACCTGTCCCTGTCATCACTTCCAAAGCCCTGGATAATCTTTGTGTATTTTGTTGTTCACCTTGATCTGCAATGGCCCAATATTCAGGATCCAATTGTTTCACCTGTTCTTTTAGCCAATCAATACCTTTAGTCGATACCTCATGTTGAATTTGAATGCGAATTGCTGGATCAATTTCAGGTATTTGATCCATCCCTTCTACGAATGCTTTAATGTATAAGCCCGTTCCTCCAACCATGACAGCAGATCCGAATTTTGTTAGTAGCTCATTTGCTTTTGCTAAAGCATATTGTTCGAATACACCTGCGTTCACTTTATCCTGAATGGAATGACTTGCTATAAAATGATGTTTTACTTGAGCTAGTTCTTCATTGCTTGGACGAGCAACACCAATATTTAATTCCTGATAACACTGCCTAGCGTCTGCAGAAATTATTTCTGTTTGTAATTGTTGCGCCAAATCTATCGCATACTTTGTTTTACCCACTGCAGTAGGACCAACAACGATATATACTGTAGGCGTCAAAATAAATGTATTATAAATTAGTAGGCTTCGGAATTAATAGGCTTCGGCGCTATCATCAAACATACCACCTGCATCATCAGAACCTGCTTCATCATCAGAAATATTCCCGTCTTCTTCATCAGCATCATCATCTGACGCAAGACCTTCTTCGCCCTCTTCCCCAAATCCATCCTGGGCTTCTGTTAAATCATACTTCTCTTCGATATCTGTGAAATTAGGTCCTAACAAGCCTTTGGTGCCATATTGCATGGGCCCAACACCTTCGATTCTTGAAACCAATGGATAATTCAATTCCATATCTGCATCTGTATTCTTGATCACTTGAATCAACTGAATTAAAAATGTCCATGACTTTGCAAAATCATAGAGATAAACAAATTGTTGATTGGTATTCAAAATTTCAGAACTTATCAACACTTCATCCATCATCAATGGCGGTACAACATAATTTTTTTCGTAGACTGCTTTACTAATTTCTCTTCCTCTTTGCCATTTTTCGTTGCTTCTAAAAAAAGTAGCGTCATGTTTTTCATCAAATTCAAAAGCCTTCAAAATAATATGATGTAAATCTGTAAAATGCTGTGTGTGTTTCACCATCACATCTCTGTAAATCGCATCGTCTTCCTCCCAAGAAATTCTAAATTTTAAAATGGCCATTTTGGTGATTTTGAAACGCTAAATTAGCATTTATTAGCTTGATTTTAAGCTTTTTTATATGGTAGGATGCAATCCAATTTTTGCCGCTTCGGCTATCATGAATTGATACGCTGCAGCATACTCATTAGGGATAATACCGTCTAAAATGGCCTCTCTAATGGCGTCCTTTATAATGCCTACTTGCTTAGATGGGGTAATATTAAAAATTTGCATAATCATCTCTCCAGTAATTGGAGGCTGCCAATTGCGCATTTGGTCTTTTTCCTCCACTTCCACAATCCTGGCTTTGACCATTTCAAAACCTTGCAAATACCTTTTTACCTTATTTTGATTCTTGCTTGTAATGTCTGCTGCACATAATAACATCAATGACTCAATGTCTTCGCCCGCATCAAATAACAACCTTCTTATGGCACTATCCGTTACATTTTCCTTGGTCAAAGAAATTGGGCGTAAATGTAGCGCCACCAATTTCTGCACCAACTTCATGTGCTCGTTCAAAGGCAATTTTAACTGTGTAAATAATTTAGGCACCATCCTTGCACCAACTACTTCATGCCCATGAAATGTCCAACCAAAACCAGGTTCAAATCTTTTGGTATTTGGTTTTGCAATATCATGTAATAAAGCCGCCCATCTTAACCAAATATCTTCGGTATTTGCTGCAAGATTATCTAGTACTTGTAAAGTATGTGAGAAATTATCTTTATGCCCAATGCCATCAAGTGTTTCAGCACCTTCCAATTTTAATAAGACTGGAAATATTTGTGCCAATAAACCTGCTTCTTTTAATAAATACCAACCCTTAGAAGGTTGCTTTGTTTTCATTATTTTTTGCAACTCATCTGTAATCCTTTCTTGAGAAACAATCTTAATTCGATCCGCCATTTGTTGGATGGCTTTGAATGTTTTTTCCTCAATCACAAAATCCAATTGTGTTGCAAAGCGAATAGCACGCATCATCCTTAATGGATCGTCATCAAATGTTTGCTCTGGCGACATTGGAGTACGAATGATTTTTAATGCAAGATCTTCCATTCCATTGAATGGGTCTAAGAGTGCGCCAAAGTTGGATGCACTTAAATCTATCGCCATCGCATTGATAGTAAAGTCTCTTCGATTTTGGTCATCTATTAATGTGCCTGGCTCGACTGTTGGATTTCTACTTTCTCTTACATAAGATTCTCTTCTGGCACCTACAAATTCAATTTCTATATCTGTTAATTTCACCTGCGCGGTGCCATAAGTTTTAAACAATGAAACAACCGGCTTTGGACTAAATTGATTGGCGAATGTGGTTGCTAATTGCAACCCATCTCCTATACATACAATATCAATGTCTTTAGTATTTCTTGCTAAAATTTTATCACGCACAAATCCACCCACTGCATAGGCAGGTATTCCTAATTTTGCCGCAGCTGCTCCTGCAATAGCTAATAGGTCTTTTTCTTGTGCTGTTAATTCAATGGACATCGGTGCAAAAGTACTAATTGTGTAGCACTTGTTGGAGCGGTTGGTAGATTTGTTCCATGGTGATGGTTTCGGCGCAATTAAAATGCTGTTGTGGACATTGCTTTTTACCATGCAATCCACAAGGCCTGCAATTTAAAGCTTGTTTTGTCTCAATAATAAAAGAGGTATCCGACAATGGACCATAGCCAAAATCTGGCACAGTAGAACAATAAATAGCTGCAACAGGTGCATTCACTGCAGAAGCAAAATGCATGGGTGCAGAATCATTGACATAGTTCAAAACAGCGCCTTTTTGCAAAGCGGCAGATGCTAAAAATGAAAGCCTACCAGCCATATTGACTAGATTGGTTTTTTGCACTGCTTGTAATATCTGGTCATTCAATGGCTTATCTCCAGGTCCACCTAGTAAATAAATGGGCCCTTCAAAAGGAATTGAATTTAATAATTTGATCCATAGATGCCTTGGGAATTGCTTTGTAAACCAAACCGAAGCAGGCGCCATACACAAATAAGGTTTTGCTTGATACCCTTCCACAGCTTTTTGATCCTGCAAGGAAGGATACAATGCTGGCTTTGCATTTGGGAATTTTCCCAATGGCGATAACAAAGCATGGTTTCTTTCTGTTTCATGCAATCCATTGCCAACAGACTGATGTACTATTGTATTGGTAAATAAAAATGCAAACGGATTTTTATCAAAACCTATTTTCATTGTTGCACCAGATAAAGCCGTCCATAAACCAGTTGCAGCATATCGTTGCACATTGATCACAGCATCAAATTGACTTTTTCTAATGGTGAAAAGGATTTGTAACCAATTCGCGTATTTATGTTGTTTTTTATCCCATACCAATACTTGATCTATGAATGGATGTGCATTCAATAATGCCTCATTTCCTTTACGTACTAATATCGAAATCGATGCTGCTGGATTTTGCTGATGTATGGATTCCAAGATGGCAGTTGCTAAAACGACATCTCCAATAAATGCAGTCTGTATGATTAAAATTTTCTGTGCCATTGATTGGGTTTAAGAACGAATAATGATGATTTGATCCTTTTCCCATTTCACAATAGCAGAAGGTTCTTTTAGAGTTGTATCCTCTTGTTCTGATCGCACCACATAATCAACACCTTCAATAATATCTAAAGAAATATCTGAAAAACATTTTGGTGTGGGTAATCCAGAAATATTTGCCGAAGTACTTACAATAGGTTTACCAAAAGCTTGCATTAATTGTTGCGCAAAATTGGCTTTACAAATTCGAATTGCAATGGAGCCATCTGTTGCAATTAAATTGGATGCTAGATTTTTTGCATGCTCATAAATCACAGTCGTTGGCTTGGTGATTCCTTTGATATAATCCGCCACTTTAGGCGTTGGCTCAGCCACATAATCTAAAATCCATTTTTCTTCGGGCACCAATACAATCATGGCTTTTGTATCTATTCTTTTTTTGAGTGCATAAATTTTTTCAACAGCGACAGGATTGGTTGCGTCAGCCCCTATCCCCCAAACAGCATCTGTAGGATATAAAATGATCGCTCCTTTCTTTAAGGCAGCTAAAGCATTTGTTATATCTTCTTCCATTAAAAACATGATGCAAATTAATCATTAAGGTTTAAAGCAATTCAAATGAATGTGTAAAAGAAAGGGTTTAACTATCTAAATCAACCTGTATTTTTGTCAAAATCGAATGAAAAGGACTCAACTATACAATCAAGGGTTTCTCTGGGCAGTCCTAGGCACCATCCTATTCTCCACTAAAGCCATATTCATCAAACTTTGTTTTAAATCAACCGATATTGATGCGAGTAGCTTATTGATGTTACGCATGTTGTTTTCTTTACCATTCTATGCTGCTGCAATGTGGTATTATTTTGCAAATCAACAAATCAAAAAAGTAAAAGCATCTACCTATTTTGCGGCATGTCTAATAGGTCTACTTGGCTACTATATGAGTAGCTTATTTGATTTTATTGGTTTGCAATATGTCTCTGCAAGCATTGAAAGGATTATTCTATTCATTTATCCCACGCTCGCTGTATTGTTGAATTTATTGATTTTCAAAGTGGCCATTACTAAAAAACAATGGCTTGCAATTTTTATTACTTACCTCGGCATAGGACTAGCTTATTGGGGCGAATTGAATCAGATACCTGATACAAAAATGTTCTTTTTTGGTACTTGGATGATTCTGCTATGTGCTATCACCTTCGCTTTTTACTTAGTTGGATCGGGAAAAGTGATACCAAAAATAGGTGCACCGCAATTTACAAGCCTGTCCATGTTGGCAGCAAGTATTGGTATTTTTTTACATTATTTTGTCACCCACCGTCAAGGCATTGGTTCTATTATAGACATGCCAATACTGCATTCTAATACGATCTACTATGTGATTGCGCTTGCAATTATAAGTACAGTCATTCCCTCTTTTTTAATGAGTGGCGGGATGAAAAGG
>CAMCQV010000073.1 GCA_945877085.1 Chitinophaga pinensis | reverse complement strand
ATACAATATTCTTTTTCGGAACATGTTGTGGTTAAAAAAGTATAAGCTTCTACAAATGCTTCCTGTCCATAATAATCATCTGCATTGATCACAGCAAATGGTTCATTCACCACACCCTTTGTGCACAATAAGGCATGGGCCGTACCCCAAGGCTTGGTTCTTTCTTGAGGAATTGAAAAGCCTTCTGTATATTGATCCAAGGATTGGAATACATATGCAATCTCTATCTTACCATTTAATTTTGGTTCTACTACTGCCTTGAATGCCTCTGCAAAATCTGCTCTGATTATAAAAACAACTTTACCAAATCCTGCTCTTATCGCATCATAAATAGAATACTCCATAATCGTCTCTCCGCTTGGACCAAATCCTTCGGTTTGTTTCATGCTTCCATATCTACTTGCCATTCCAGCTGCTAATATCACTAATGTCGGTGCACTCATTTTTTCCTTTTTTTAATTGTAATTTCACGATCCATTACGGTCGTCAAAATTAGTTGATTTATTCTAAATATAAAATTTTGCATATTAAGCCACATATACAATCCATCGCCTCCTTTGGTCATGACCAAAAGGTGGATTTATTAAGGCTGGACGTCATCCATCCAATTGTAAGTGGGAACAAATTCTATAAGCTTAGGTACTATATAGAATGGGCATTGGCAAAAGGGGTTTCAACAGTGGCAAGTTTTGGTGGACCCTATTCTAACCATATTGTAGCATTGGCATTTACAGCTAAAGAGGCTGGACTAAAAAGCATAGGCTATATTAGAACAAATGAAGATGAACCAATGACGCCAAGTTTAAAAGAAGCAAAGGCTTATGGGATGGAATTGGTTTATTTAGGCAGGACGGATTTCCAATCTAAAAAAGCAGCTATTTTACAATCTAGTGCATCGAATACTGATTGTTATTTGATTGACGAAGGTGGATATGGAATCATCGGTGCAAAAGGTGCTGCCACTATTTTAACAACACAGGACACATCCCATTATGATTATATTATTTGTGCAGTTGGCACGGGCACCATGCTTGCAGGAATCATTAATGCGGCGGATCCCCATCAAAAAATAATTGGTATTCCAGTTTTGAAAAA
Organism: Chitinophaga pinensis; assembly: GCA_945877085.1. GTDB lineage: Bacteria > Bacteroidota > Bacteroidia > Chitinophagales > Chitinophagaceae > Sediminibacterium > Sediminibacterium pinensis_G. The sequence goes on along the minus strand of CAMCQV010000073.1, from coordinate 6,086 downwards.
CGAAGGCAGTATCGAATCGGAAATCAACGCATTGTTAGAAGATAAAAATAGCCCTTATACTTTACTGCATCAATTTCATCAAGGTGGTTATGCCAAAACAAATCCTACGATGCTTGATTTTATGAACAGACTTTGGGATGCAGAAAAAATACCAACTGATATTGTGTATACCAGTAAATTATTATTTGGTGTGGAACAATTGATTAAAGATAATTATTTTGAAAAAAATACATCCATCTTAGTCATACATAGTGGAGGTTTGCAAGGGAATCGGTCATTGCCCGAAGGGACTTTGAAATTCTAAAGAATTATTGAACCAAATTAATAAGATCTAAAAAGATTGACTAATTCGATTTCTTTAAATTAATTCGCAATCAAAGATGGCTTCAAAATGATTTTTAATTTTTTGTTTAACATCTTCGTAATCGACTTTCTTTCCTAATTCTTTTTCCAAAGAAGTCACCGTTTTTCCTTGTATGCCACAAGGCACAATAAATTCAAAATGAGATAAGTCTGTGTTCACATTCAATGCAAAGCCATGCATGGTAATCCATCGACTACACTTAATACCCATCGCGCAAATTTTTCTTGCTACAAAGGGATCATGCGGGTCTAACCAAACACCTGTTTCTCCTGCACTTCTTTCTCCCTTTAATCCATATTCTGCAAGCACTTGAATAATCACTTCCTCTAAACTTCTTAAATACCAACCTAGATCTGGCTTGAATTTATCTAAGTCAACAATTGGATATCCTACTACTTGTTGTAAACCATGATACGTGATATCTCCTCCTCTATTGATATGAAAATACTCAATGCCTAGTACTTTTAATTGTTCATCAGACACCAATACATTGGATCGATTGCCATTTTTACCCAATGTGAAAACAGGTGTATGTTCCACCAAAATTAAACGATGTGTTGTTGCCGCCTCAGATGCTTCCTTGCCTTGGGTTCTGGCTTCGGTCTTATGCGCAACAGCTTCTTTTAAACGCTGTTCTTGGTAATCCCAAGTGGGTTGGTAAGATTGTATACCTAAATCTTCAAAAATTACTTGTTGGCGCATAGAACAAAGTTACAAACTAAGCGGCAATAACTTACTTTTACATCATGTCAACCGAAGATCTACAAATAGAAAGCGAAGATGTCTATGAAAAACTGACCTATATCGTAGATAAGGGTCAGGAACCTATGCGTATTGATAAATGGGTTCAAATGAGAATTGTGGGTTTAACAAGAAGCAAATTACAAAATGGCATTGAGGGTGGATTTCTAACGGTAAATGGGAAAGTGGTTAAGAGCAATTATCGCACCCGTCCAGGAGACGAAGTGGTGTATATGAGCTATGTCAACCCAGATTACACCGAATTGAAGCCAGAGCAAATGGACTTGGACATTGTATATGAAGATAATGCCATCATGGTGATCAATAAGCCATCTAATATGGTGGTGCATCCTGGTATTGGAAATTACACAGGCACTTTATTGAATGGTGTGGCATTTCACTTATTGCAACAGAACCCAAATTTAAACGAGGAAATCCTTCCAAGATTTGGCTTGGTGCATCGTATAGATAAAAACACCACTGGTTTAATTGTACTTGCAAAAACACCAGAAGCTGCTAGTCATTTAGCAAAACAGTTTTTTAACCATACGGTTGAAAGAAAATATGTTGCCTTAGTTTGGGGTAATATGGAGGAAGATGAAGGCACAGTAAATGCGCACATCGCTAGACATAAAACTTTCCGCAAAATGTTTGACGCTTATCCTGAAGGTGAAGTTGGCAAGCATGCCATCACCCATTATAAAGTGATTGAGCGTTATAATTACACCACCCTTGTATCTTGTGTATTGGAAACTGGTAGAACACATCAGATCCGTGTGCACATGAAACATATTGGACATACTTTATTCAATGACCAAGAATACGGAGGAGATAGAATTTTAAAAGGGACTATTTATACCAAGTACAAACAATTTGTAGACAATTGTTTTGATGCTTGTCCTAGATGTGCTTTACATGCTGCTACACTTGGATTTGTTCATCCAACCACCGAGGAGATGATACGCTTTGATAGTCCACTGCCTTCGGATATGGAAGCAGCCATTACCAAATGGAAAAACTATAAAGCTGCGGCGCATACTTAATTGATCTGCACTTTTAATTAGAGCACTAAGCGCAATATAGTACACTCTAAATACTAATATATCCCTTAAAATATACCACACAAAAAAGCCGCTTCTAAATCGAAGCGGCTTTTTACTTTGAAATAAATTCAAATTATTTTTTGTTTTGACTTGCAGCCATTGGAGACAATCCAATTGATTGACCTCTTGTAAAACCTTTAGACTTAAATAAAGCAAACTTGCTTGGCGCAGATACATTTGGCCATTTGTTATTGCTCTCATCGATGTCAGCAGTTTCACGCATTGGATCTAATTGAATAGATACCGCCTTCTTACTTGTCAAGAACACTTTAGTAACTTTGTTCTCGTTCTTTCTCCAGATTTGTGCTGGTAAACGTTGTGTTTCTTTTGTACCATCTTCGAAAGTAAATTCAAGGATGATTGGCATCACCAATCCACCTTTGTTCAAGAAGCTTACTTCGTACAAATTAGCAGATGCATATTTTGCTTTCTCCGCATCTGTTAAACCTTCAGCTGCAGGCATGGCCATTGCTGGTTGCTTAGTCACTGAATCATAAGGCTCTAATCCTCTATCATATCTCCAATAGAAATCACGTAAAGTGGTATCCACATCCGTTAAGAATACAATTGACTTATCGTTTCTATTTCTGATTTTTGAAATGTCTTCGAAGCTATTTACTTCTGGCTTAGATAAACCTCTTGGACCCATTGTTCTTGCTGCAGGCACTGCAATAGAAGCATCATATACCGCATGCTTCACAGTATCAATCGCAATATCAACTGGATCAATACTGTAGAACCAACCTCTCCAGAACCAATCTAAATCTTCTGCACTTGCATCTTCGATTGTTCTAAATAAATCTGCAGGTGTTGGATGTTTGAATGCCCATCTTCTTGCGTATTCTTTAAATGAATAATCAAATAAGTCACGACCCATGATTGTTTCACGTAAGATATTCAAACCAGTTGCTGGCTTCGCATATGCGTTTGGACCAAACTGAATGATATTTTCACTGTTCGTCATGATTGGCTCTAATTGATCCTTTGGCAATTTCATGTAATCTGCAATTGCAAAAGCAGGACCACGACGACTTGGGAATTTATTGTCATACAATTCCTCTGTTAAGTATTCAACATACGTATTTAATCCTTCATCCATCCAAGACCATTGACGCTCATCACTATTTACAATCATTGGGAAGAAGTTATGACCTACTTCGTGAATGATTACACCTAACATACCATTTTTAGTTGCTTCAGTATAAGAACCATCTTTTTCTGTACGGCCATAGTTGAAACAAATCATTGGGTATTCCATACCGTTAGATGCTTCAATACTTTGTGCTACAGGATATGGATAAGGAATAGTGAACTTAGAATAAGTTTTAATAGTGTGTGCTACCGCTTTAGAAGAGAAAGGACGGTATAAACCATACGCTTCTTTTCCATAAGCACTCATACACATTACTTTCTTGCCTTCTACATTTGCAGCTAAGGCATCCCAGATAAATTTACGGCTTGATCCAAAAGCAAAGTCACGCACATTTTCTGCATTGAATACCCAAGTTTTTTGAGTCGTTGCTTTTGTTTTTTCTGCCTTCTTCGCTTCATCTAAAGTCACCACTTCAACTGGTTCAGCCGAAGTTTGTGCTTTATTCCATCTAGCCAATTGAGCTGGGCTCAATACAGCAGGATAGTTTTGACAAGCACCAGTGGCCATAACCACGTGGTCACTTGGAACAGTGATCGCCACTTTATAATTACCAAAAGTCAAAGCAAACTCACCTCTTCCAGTAAACTGGTGGTGTTGCCAACCTTGAAAATCTGAATATACTGCAAGACGAGGATACCATTGTGCCATCGTGAATAAGTGGTTGCCATCTTCTGGGAAGAACTCAAATCCACCTCTACCACCTACAGTCATTCTGTCTGTGATTTTATAATTCCAATCTACTTTGAAAGCAAATTTTTGACCTGGCTTTAATGCTGTTGGCAATTCAACACGCATCATCGTTTTGTTCACCGTGTATTTTAATTTAGCACCCAATAGGTCTGTGATTTTTAAAATATTCACACCTAATCCATTATCGCTTTTTTCTTCTTCTAATTTGTCAATCATTGCAGGACTCATGCCTCTGCTCATTGAACTACCATCTGGATAGCCAGCATTTTTAGTAGTGCTATGCTCATTCTCATCCAATTGTAACCAGATATACGTTAAGACATCAGGTGAATTGTTGAAATATGTAATGGTCTCAGCGCCATGTAACATTAAATTCTTCTCATCCAGAGTTGCTTTAATGTCGTAGTCGGCTCTTTGTTGCCAATACTTCGGACCAGGAGCACCACTCGCCGTTCTGTATTCATTTGGCGTTGGTAAAATAGTACCCAATTGTTCAAACTTGTTTCCATGGTTAGAACCAGGGTTGTTGCGGATATCTTGTGCTACAACTGTCAAGACAGTCAAGAACATGATTCCGAATGACAATAATTTCTTCATTGTTGTTTCTTTTTCGAGGTTTAAAGAGATGCTATTCGATCTATGATCATACGTAAAGATAAGCATATCGCGAGGATGGACCCATACCGCACATACATTTTTCTAGGGATTTTAAGGATGGATATGGTACAATAAGACAGGGCCAAAATCACCATCACAATCAATATTTGACCTATTTCAAGGCCTATATTAAAGGAAAATAAGGGCCCAAGCAGGGAGGCCTCCTTCCCTAAGAGGCTTTTGAGGTAATTACTAAACCCTAAACCATGGATCAGGCCAAAAAACAGGGCTAATCCATAATGGGCCGTATAACGTTCCTTAAACTCAAAATCCTTCACCCAAAAATTGGATACTGCAGTGATTAAAATGGTCACTGGAATCAGAAATTCAATCCAATTAACCGAAATGTCAATTAGGGATAGTGTACTTAAAGCCAAAGTCAAGGAGTGGCCAATGGTAAATGAAGTCACCAAAACCAATATTTTTTTCCAATCCGTCCAAACATAACGCAGGGTCAATGCCAGCACAAATAAAATATGATCTACCCCACCTAAATCAATGATATGTTTAAAACCAAGTCTTAAATACAAAAACAGCTCGTCCATAAATGAATTTTTCTGGTGTTAAATTAATGAAGACCTTTGTAACCACAAAATAAACTACTATGGCTTGGATTGGTTTAAAACATTGGATGGTATGGATGCTTACTGCAATGCACCCCTTTTATATATCGGTGGTAGAAATTGAACACAATGCAAAAGACGCCACCATTGAAATTAGTGCCCGCACTTATACAGATGACTTAGAGAAAATGATTCAAAAAGAATTCAATGTAAAGTTGGATTTAAACCAAGCAAATCAAAAAGAGCAGGCCAATAAGTATATCAATTTATACATGCAGAAAAAATTAGCACTACAGTCGGGTGGTGTAAAATTTAAGATGGACTTTGTAGGCTATGAAATTCAGAAAGAAAGTACCTGGAGCTATTTTGAAATCAAAGAAGTCAAACAGTTAAAGCAATTGAATGTTTTTTGTGAGATCCTATTTGGGATAGATCCTAATCAAATTAATATTCTACATACCACGGTGGGTGGTGTAAGAAAAAGTTATGAATTAACGACGCCTAAAAATTCGACCCAGTTTAATTTTTAGGATCCTACTTTTTCAACTCCATCAATACATAAGGGGTCAATTCCTTGTTTCTTGTTGCTGGATTTAAAAATTCCAAAGTCAATAATGTGACGTGGAATCTTTTGCCTTGATATAAGATGGTCGTGTTCGGGAAATCTTGTAATAATTGCTGAGCGGGTATACTATCTGCCACGACCCATTGTCCTTCTTTTAAAAGACTGCTGTCTTGAATGACCGGGAAAATATGTTGTCCATAAAAATGAAACGCGTTGCTATTGGGCATTTTATACAAAGCAGCTTTTTTAA
>CAMCQV010000072.1 GCA_945877085.1 Chitinophaga pinensis | reverse complement strand
AACGAACAACAATTAGAAACGGTTGCCTTCCTTGGTAAAGCCTTGATCATTGCATTGATGTTGATCTTGTTCACTTTAGTGTTGCAATTCAATTCTATTTCTAAGTCGGTGATTATCTTAACAGAGATCTTATTTAGTATCATTGGGGTATTGTTAGGATTTGCTTTAACAGGTATGAAAGTATCTGGTATCATGACCGGTCTTGGTATTGTTGGATTGGCTGGTATAGTTGTTAAAAACGGTATCCTTGTAATTGAATTCGCGGACGAATTAAGAAGCCGTGGGTACAAAACAAGAGAAGCGGTGATCCAAGCTGGTAAGACTAGGATTATCCCGGTATTATTAACTGCACTTGCTGCAATCCTTGGTTTCATTCCAATTGCAGTTGGATTCAATATCAACTTTGTGACTTTATTTAGCGAACTAAATCCACATATCTTCTTTGGTGGCGATAACGTTGCGTTCTGGAAGCCTTTAAGCTGGACCATTATTTTTGGATTGGCTTTTGCTTTCTTTATGACCTTGTTCATTGTTCCTGCCATGTATTTAATTGCGGAAAGATTACGTCGTCCTATGCGTCGTCAATTTGGTGGCAAGTGGATTAGTATGTTAGGTATCCCTCCATTAACATTTGTATTTATTCCATTGATGTTTGTAAGCACTTGGATACACAATAGACAAGTGAAAAGAAGGGCTGCAAAAAACAATGCAAATGGCGATACAATATTCAATGGCTCATGGTTTTAACCACGCATCCTTGAAAGATAGGTTTTTAAAATAAATTGTAACCCCTCGAATATTTCGGGGGGTTTTTTTATATAGATGAATTAGTTTTGTAGTGTTATTATTTTAACTAGTTAAATTTACAATGTATGTCAGCGCACGAAATAGATTATCAAATTTTTGGAGAAGAAATGCAATATGTTTCTGTGGAATTAGATCCTCAAGAAACGGCTATTGCTGAGCCTGGTGCTTTTATGATGATGGAAGATGGGATTCAAATGGAGACCATCTTTGGAGACGGCACACAACAAGACAGTAGTATTTTAAATAAATTATTTCAAGCCGGTAAACGCGCATTGGTTGGAGAGAGCTTATTTATGACCGCTTATACCAATACACAATATGGAAAGAAGAAAGTAAGTTTTGCATCTCCTTATCCTGGAAAAATTATTCCAATGTTCCTGCCGAATTTAGGTGGCAAAGTGATTTGTCAGAAGGATGCATTTTTATGTGCCGCAAAAGGTGTGAGCATAGGCATCGAATTCCAACGCAAATTAGGCACAGGCCTATTTGGTGGAGAGGGATTCATTATGGAAAAATTAGAAGGTGATGGCATGGCTTTTTTACATGCTTGTGGTCATGTGATTGAAAAAGATTTACAACCAGGCGAAGTCTTGAAAGTGGATACTGGATGTATCGTTGGCTTTACAGCAAATGTGAATTATGATATTCAATTTGTGGGTGGCATTAAAAACACTTTATTTGGTGGAGAAGGTTTGTTCTTTGCCACACTCACTGGACCTGGTAAAGTATGGATACAAACCCTGCCTATCAGCCGTTTAGCGGGACGCATATTGGCTTATGGAACCTATAAACGCAAGGAAGAAGGCAGTATCCTTGGAGGGATTGGCAATATCCTTGACGGAGATGGATGGAAATAATTAAAAAGGGCGCATCTAGATGCGCCCTTTTTAATACTATATAGCATATACTAAAAAATCAATTGATTCGATAATCGCTTTAATTCAATCTCTGCAATTTTTGCACTGAACTGTAAACTTGTTAGTCTAAAACCTGCTGTTTCAAAACTTTGTTGCGCTTGCTTTACATCTACAATGGTCGCTTCGCCTAATTTAAATCGCTCCATCACCAAGGCCAATAAAGCATCTGACATTTTATAGTTTTCAATTTCAACAGGCGTTTGCTTTAAGCTATTTTGATAGTTCTGATAGGTCTTGAATAATTCTGTTGATAAATTTTGTGCTGTATTGTCATACTGTATTTTTGCACTCACCGTATTGATCTGTGCATTTTTGTATGCACGTTTATTTGCGGTTCCTGCATAAATTGGAATACTCAAATTGAATCCCAAGAATGGACCATAGCTTTCGTTTAATAAGATGAAACCCGCTGCAGATTTATTACTATTGTAATTGAATCCTGTATTCGCTCTTAAGGTTGGATACATCAATGCTTTTGTTTCTTTTTCTAAAAACTGATTCACATTGATCAACTGCTGTGCAGATTGTAATAAAGGATGCGCTTTCATCTTAGATTCAACATCAGACAAAATCATTTTTTGGTCTACCTGAATACTATCCGTGAAAACATAATTTGAATTAGCAGGAACCACCATACTATTGAACAAGTCTGCTTTTACTTGATCTAATACCAGTAATTGATTTTGCTTGGCTTGAAGTAATGCATTTAAATCTAAACTAGACTGTAATAAATCTGCTTGATTAGCAACACCAATTTCCTGTCTTGTTTTTACAATCGCCACTCTTTGTTCAGAAGCTTCAATAGATTTTTCGATGGTTTTTAAAAACGCAACTTGTCTGATGACATTATAATATTGTTGCATCACAGTTGAACTCGTGTTCAACATTTGTGTTTGTAATACAGCTTCTGTTTGTTTTTGGATACTTTCTAGACGATCTTTAGTGGCTGCAATTCTGTAGCCATTGAATAAGATCATAGTTGCCGTCAATCCACCATTCAGCGTTGACCCATCTACGCCACTTCTTGTTGTATTCCTAGATGCGTCTGGGAATGTTTGGTTGATCGTTGTGAGTGTGTTATTATTGGTACCATTTGCTGTCACTGTTGGTAATCCTCCAGCAACACCGTAATTGTTATTGTTTTGGGCAATCGACAAGCTATTTTCTACCAACTTAATATCATAGCTATTTTGAATAGCAATAGTGACTGCTTCTTTTAAACTTAAATTATTTTGTGCATTTATTTCTTGTGAAAATAGAAGCCCCAACAATAAGACGATAAAACTAATTTTTTGCATACTATAAATTTAATCCAGCGAGCGTAAAAAAAGTGATTTAGTGCTATTTTTTACATCAGCGGTGGATTGACAATGACTTAAATCCTATTTTACAAGGGTTCCTACCGACTCACCCTGTACAATCTTCATTAAATTACCTGGCTGATTCATATCAAATACAATGATTGGTAATTTATTTTCCATGCACAATGTGAATGCCGTCATATCCATTACTTTCAAGTTCTTTGAGATACAATCTTGGAAACTGATGGTCTCGAATTTTTTTGCGTTTGGATTTTTTTCTGGATCTGCATCATATACGCCATCTACTCTTGTGCCTTTTAAGATCACATCCGCCTTCATTTCGATTGCTCTTAATGAACCAGCTGTGTCTGTTGTGAAATAAGGATTACCAGTACCTGCACCAAATATCACAACACGTCCTTTTTCTAAATGTCTTAATGCTTTTCTTCTGATATATGGTTCTGCCACTTGTTCCATATTGATCGCAGATTGTAATCTTGTATAGACGCCTATTTTTTCTAACATGGCTTGTATTGCCATTGCATTAATCATGGTGGCCAACATTCCCATGTAATCTCCATGTGCTCTTTCAATACCACTATCTGCCTCGTTCATCCCTCTGTAAATATTACCTCCACCAATCACAATTGCAACTTCAATACCCATGTCCACCAATTGCTTGATTTCATTCGCGTATTGTTCTATGATTTTTGGATTAAATGGATCGCCGTTTCTTTCATTTCCCAATAAGGCTTCCCCTGATAACTTTAACAAGACGCGTTTGTACTTTGGCTCCATAGTAGTTGAGATTTATACTTGCAAGATACAAATTTTGAATAAGGATTAAAAAGAAAAAGGGAGGTCAATGACCTCCCTTTTGGATATTCGTTTAAACGTCTAGTTTCTAGGAATCTGTACCATTTGGATCTTTTGAACCAAACAGTGTTGACTTGCAATTTATCCCAGTGCTACACGCTTGAATTCAGTTACTTTAATATCTGCACCTACGCTCTTAACGTGGTCACCCACTGTTTTAGAACCGTCCTTAACAAAAGACTGTGCTAATAAAGTTTGCTCCTTAAAGAATGCAGCAATTTTACCTTCGGCAATTTTTGCAATCATTTCTTCTGGCTTACCTGCCATCTTTGGATCTTCTTTCATTGTATCAATGATGATCGCTCTTTCACGTGTTACAGTTTCAGCAGGAACTGATTCTGGATCTACCGCTACTGGGTTCATCGCAGCAATTTGCATTGCTAAGTCTTTACCCAATTCAGCTGCTTCGGTAGTTAATCCTACCAATACACCCATTCTGTATGAACCGTGAATATAAGAAGCCACATATGGCGCGTCTACTCTTTCTAATTTTGCAGCAATTTTTTCACCGATAGATGCTAATTTATCATTGATCATATCAGCAACAGTTGTCCCATTAATGCTCACTGCATTTAATTCGTCCACTGTTTTTACATTGTTTGCAACTGCAGCGTCAGCAATGGTTTGTGCAAATGCAACGAACTCAGCATTCTTAGAAACGAAATCTGTTTCACAAGAAATACATACTACAAAACCTGTTTTATGATCAGCAGAAGTTTGTGCAATAATTACACCTTCTTTTGCTTCACGATCGCTACGCTTAGCGGCCACTTTTTGACCTTGCTTACGTAACCAGTCTATCGCTCCTTCAAAATCTCCGTTTGTTTCTGTCAATGCTTTACGACAATCCATCATACCGGCACCGGTAGCTTGACGTAATTTATTAATATCTTGTGCTGTTATAGCGCTCATAAAATATTTTTTAATTGTAAATTTAATTTGATAAAATCGATTTTAATATTATGCTAATATTAATTGATTTTTTTATAGTTTAATTAAATACAATTGGGTCATTGGTGTCTACTTACATAGCAACCAATAACCCAATTGGGATAATGTATTATTTTCTTACTGGACCACGAGAACCAGTAGTCATACGACGCTTAGGAGCACCTGGAGCTGAAGGAGCAGCACCCGCACCACGCTTAGCTCTTCCGCCTTCTGCGTTTGCTTCTGCTTCCATTCTCTTAGCCTTTGCTTCTAATTCATTCGCGCTTTCATCTGTTGTTTCTTCATCATCTTTAGAAGCTTGACGCTCAGCCAAACCTTCTGCAATTGCAGCAGTGATGTAGTTAGTAATGATTGCGATTGATTTTGTAGCATCATCATTTGCAGGAATAGAAAAATCTACTTTATTTGGATCACAGTTGGTATCAACCATTCCAAAAGTTTGAATTCCTAAACGCTTAGCTTCTGCTAAAGCGATATGCTCATGACCGATATCTACTAAGAATAAAGCTGCTGGTAAACGGCCCAATTGAGCGATACCACCTAATACTTTTTCCATTTTATCTTTATCACGACCCAATGTTAAACGCTCTTTTTTAGTTAAGCTTTCAGCACTTCCGTCGCCCAACATCTTCTCGATGCTTTGCATTTTCTTAACGCTCTTACGCACTGTGTTGAAGTTCGTCAACATACCACCTAACCAACGCTCTGTAGCATAAGGCATGTTTACTTTCTTAGCACACTCGCTAACGATTTCTTTTGCTTGCTTTTTTGTAGCTACAAACATGATCTTTTTACCACTTTTAGCAATTTGCTTTAAAGCAGCAGCAGTCTCTTGTAAGTGCTCTACAGTTTTGTTCAAGTCAATGATGTGAATACCTTTCTTTTCAGCGAAAATGTAAGGTAACATTTTTGGATTCCACTTCTTTTTAAGGTGACCAAAGTGTACGCCAGCTTCCAAAAGTTGCTGTTGAAGTGAAGTATTATTTTCCATTTGTATAAATTGTAATAATGAATTAAAAATTTGAATCGATTAACGCTTGCTAAATTGGAAGCTTCTACGTGCCTTCTTGTGACCGAACTTCTTACGTTCAACACTTCTTGGATCACGCTTCAATTGACCAGCCGCTTTTAGGGTTGGACGAACTTCAGGGTTTAACTCTACCAATACACGAGCAATACCTAATTTGGCTGCTTCTGCTTGACCTTTCATACCACCACCTGTTGCGTTAATTACGATATCGTATTTACCTTCAACACCAGCTGCTTTTAAAGGGGCTTCTACTTGATTTTGTAAGTATACTAAAGGAAAGTATGCTTTGTAATCTTTGTCATTCACAGTGATCTTACCAGAACCTTTGCTGACGAAGACGCGAGTTACCGCTTCCTTACGACGACCTACTGCATTTGTTTGCTTTTCCATTTATTTAGATTTGGAATTAATTAAAATTTAAATTCTTTAGGCTGTTGTGCAGCATGAGGATGATTAGGTCCAGCGTACACAAATAATTTTTTAACCATCTTACGACCTAAACGGTTTTTAGGTAACATACCTTTTACCGCTCTTTCCATGATTACTTCTGGACGACGCTTGATTAAATCTTCTGCAGCTTCTTCCTTCTTACCACCTGGGTAGCCAGAATAGTTCAAGTATTGTTTATCGTGGAATTTGTTTCCAGTCAATTGTACTTTTTCTGCATTAATAATGATTACATAATCTCCACAATCAACGTGAGGAGTGTAATAAGCTTTGTTCTTACCACGTAGAACAGCTGCGATTTTTGAAGCAATACGTCCTACGGTTTGATTAGTACCATCAACAATGTACCAGCCATGTTTAACGGTAGCCGCGTTGGCGTGCTTCGTGGTGAAATGTAGTTTACTCATAATCTTTTGTTTAAATGAGGCTGCGCTATCCCGCTAGCCATAAATTATCCCCTTTTATAAGGGAGGGCAAAGTTAAGGAGGGATTTTGGCTTTAAAGTGCTTTTTGAAGGATATTTTTTAGGCCACCTTTATAAGTGATTGATTATCAATTATATTTTTGTATCATAAAATACATGATATTAAATAGGTGCTGATTATCAATTAGTTACAAATAAAAAAGCTCCTAAAGAATAGGAGCTTTTTTAAAATACAAGGCCTAAAATAACTAGGCAGTTACTTTTTTCTTGTGAATGGACATAAATATGTATAGTATTTTCTTCTCCTGTTTAGTCAAAGTTGGAAACTTTTTCATTTTCTCTTCCTTAGTTAAGGCCATCCAATTCTTGATAAAAGTTCTAATTTGTTCTTTTGTCCATTTAGGTCCGCTACCAGTCATAGTATGTGTTGTAGAAGTAGTTTGAGTCAACACAGTTTCTGTAAGCGCGGTTGTTGTTTCGGTTAAATTAATCGCATCGTTAAAAGCAATTTCATTTACAGCAACATCTTCAGACTTATTACAAGCAAAAGCCAGTACGATAAAAGAAAATAATGTTAGGTATTTTTTCATAATAT
>CAMCQV010000071.1 GCA_945877085.1 Chitinophaga pinensis | reverse complement strand
GTAACTAATAATTTTTTTACTTCTTTTGCCAATAAGGCCTTATCAATTGGCGCTGTACCTACTAATTCGCAAACCAATCCGCCGGCTATATTCGCAATTTCTGCTGCCAATGCCATATCCTTCGAAAAAGCATATACCAGCGAAGCAACTGCAATTACAGTGTCTCCTGCTCCACTAACATCTGCGATATTGCGGATATGTGTTGGAATTAATTGTTGCTTATTTTCTTGTGCATAAAATACCCCATGTTCCGATAATGTAATAAATGAAATACGATGAAGCAATGCAGCATGCAAAGCCTGATGCACTTTTTGCATATGTGCAAGATCAATTGTTGGCACTTCAATTTTCAAACCTTCTTTCACTTCTTTTAAGTTGGGCTTAAATAGTGTGCAATTTTTATACGCTAAGAAATTCTTTTGTTTTGGATCTACTGCGGTTGGAATCCCTTTTTGATTGCAATAAGCAATAATGGATTCTATGATAGCTGGCGTTAATACCCCTTTATTATAATCCTCTAAGATGATCAATGCAGGTTGCTCTTTTTCCACATACGCATAAAAATTTTCCAATAAAGCCTTAGACTCCTCCTGATTGATATCGTGGGTATTTTCATGGTCTAAACGCATCATTTGTTGATTGCGACCCATGATCCTCACTTTATTGGTAGTGACCCTTGAAGCACTTGAGTGAATATATTGTGTATCGATGCCCTCCGCTTTTAAAAGCGCATTTAAGTCATCTCCCTCTGTATCTTTACCAACTACTGCAAACAATGTAGTCGGTGCTCCTAAAGCCCTTAAATTCAAAGCAACATTGGCTGCACCACCTACTCTAGTTTCCTTACGTTGAAGTGAAACAATTGGCACTGGTGCTTCTGGTGAAATACGGTCTACACCGCCCCACCAATACGTATCCAACATGATATCTCCTACTACACCAATTTTGGTGTTAGCAAACCCCTCAAATAATTGATTGAATTGATTAAGATCCAACATTTATACTGCCGTTTTTTGATTACGCAAAGCTAAATAATACAATGGTACGCCCAATAGGGTAATGATTAATCCAGGCCATGTGAAATTAGGCTTGTAAATAATCAACAAAACACAAAAGCAAGTACCCATCAAAATATAAATAGCAGGTAACACAGGATAACCAAAAGCTTTGTATGGTCGCTCTAATTCAGGTCTTTTTTTACGAAGAATAAAAATACCAATGATTGTAAGGATATAAAAAATCACAACAATAAAGGACACCATATCCAATAAGTCTCCATACCTTCCACTTAAACAAAGTAATCCTGCTACAATACATTGAGCCCAAAGTGCCCAAGCAGGTACTGCGTTTTCATTTAATGTCCCTGCCTTTTTAAAGAACAAGCCATCCTTTGCCATGGTATAATATACCCTTGCGCCTGCAAGGATCAGTCCATTATTACAACCAAAGGTAGAAATCATGATCATAACAGCGATTACATAGGTTCCGATATTTCCAAAAATCACATTGGATGCTGCTACCGCTACACGATCCGCTGGCGCATTGGCAATTTCATTTAATGGAAGGACACTTAAATACATCAGGTTCGCAGAAATATAAATCACTGTCACAATCAATGTGCCTAAGAAAAGACTTAAACCAATATTACGTTGTGGATTTTTAATTTCTCCTGCAATAAATGTAACATTGTTCCATGCATCACTACTAAAAATTGAACCTACCATCGAAGCGGCAATGGCACCTAATATCGCTACACCAAAAATGGGTGTTGTACTATTGTCAGAAGCAATTGTTTTCATCTCCCAAGCATTCGCCCAATTGGCATCCCAAATACTTGCTTTAGAAGCCAATAAAAAACCAAATCCAATCAACCCAAATAGAGAAGCTAATTTGGTTATGGTAAATGTAGATTGAATCGTCTTACCACCTTGTACGCCCTTGGTATTAATATAGGTGAGCAAAACAATTGTTATAATGGATAAAACCTGTGCGGGGTAAATTTTCAAGAAACCCAACTGCAATAAAATATTGGCATCTGTCATTTCTAATGAAGGGAAAAAATAGCCTGCAAACTTACTAAAAGCAACACCCACAGCCGCTATGGTGCCTGTTTGTATGACTGCAAAAAAACTCCACCCATATAAAAATCCTAACAGAGGATTATAAGACTCTTTTAAGTATACATATTGTCCACCTGCTTTTGGGAACATCGCACTTAACTCACCATAACTTAATGCAGCAGTTAAAGTCATGAAACCTGTCAATAACCATACTGCTACTAACCAACCCGCAGAACCAACATTTCTGGTAATATCTGCACTTACAATAAAAATACCCGATCCAATCATGCTTCCTGCAACAATCATTGTTGCATCAAATGCGGATAAACTTGGTTTAAATTCTGTGTTTGTTTCTGACATTATTTTTTGTATTCCGCGTTAAGCCCTTTTACAATATCATTAGTGATATCATAAGTCGTGTCTTTGTAATACATTAAGTCTGCATTACTAGAGAACACATAGGCAAATTGCTTGTCTTTATTATATTTTAAAATAAAAGCTTCTATTTTCTTTTTTACTTCCTGTAATTTTCTGTAACTCTCCTCTTGTAAAGCTTGAGTTAATTGCTGCTCTGTATTTGTATAATTCTTTTCTAATTGTTGCAATTCTTGTTGTCTTGCAACTACTTCGCCTTGAGATAAATATTGCCCATTCTTTTGAAGATCTTGGTACTTTGCAGAAAACGCATTCTTAAGTGCAGTCAATTGCTTTGCATTTTCCATATCTTTTAGTTGTAAAGCATCTTTCACATCTTTAAAAAAGATATAATTATTCTGAATAGAATCTATTTCAAAATAAGCTACTTTGGTTCCACCTGCATCTTGTATAGCTGCTTTTTTACTCGTGGTGGTCCCACTACTAAAATGCAATACATACAAAATAACAATTGCCAAAGCTAAAACACCATTAAAAACCCAGTTAGTCGACTTCATTTTGAATTATAATTTATTGAATGATAGGCAGGCTGTCCTACCCTATAAAAATAGGTAAAATAAATAAATCAACCTTGTATTTACAACATAAAAAAAGCAGGAAATAGTACTATTTCCTGCTTTTTAACATAATCAATTAAAGTGCTTATTCTTCCTCATCAAAGCTCATCGCTTCGCGAGTTGTAGCCAACACTTCATATTCTTCCTTACTTCCTACGATCAATTTCTCGAATTCTTTTTGACCAGTACCTGCAGGAATTAAGTGACCTGTAATTACGTTCTCTTTCAATCCAAGCATTAAATCAACCTTGCCTTGAATAGCAGCCTGACTCAATACTTTAGTAGTCTCCTGGAATGACGCAGCAGAGATCCAGCTTTGTACACCCAAAGATGCTTTAGTGATACCTAATAAGACTGGACGAGCTGTAGCAGGTTTCGCATCGCGCACTTCTACTACTTTCTTGTCTGCACGCTTTAAGATAGAATTCTCTTCTCTTAATTCACGAACAGTTACAATTTGACCAGGCTTAAATTTAGCACTTTCACCACCATCAGTAACTACTTTCTTATCATAAATACGATCATTCTCTTCGATAAAGTCAAAGCGGTCTTCTAAATCTTCTTCTAAGAATTTAGTATCCCCTGCATCCACAATCTCCACTTTCTTCATCATTTGACGTACAATCACTTCAATGTGCTTGTCATTGATCTTCACACCCTGTAAACGATACACCTCTTGGATTTCATTTACAACGTATTCTTGTACAGCATAAGGACCTCTGATTGCTAAGATATCTGCTGGTGCAATTTGACCATCTGATAAAGGAGAACCTGCTTTCACAAAGTCACTATCTTGAACCAAGATCTGACGTGTTAATGGCACTAAGTACTTCTTCACCATACCATCTTTAGACTCTACAACGATCTCTCTGTTACCACGCTTGATATTACCAAATGTAACGATACCATCGATCTCACAAACAATCGCAGGGTTACCTGGATTTCTTGCCTCGAATAATTCAGTTACACGTGGAAGACCTCCAGTGATATCTCTTAACTTACCTAAGACTCTTGGAATTTTCACCAAGATATGTCCTGCTTTCACTTCCACACCTTCTTCTATCACGATGTGAGAACCTACTGGTAAGTTATACATCTTATTGTCTTTCGCACCTGATAAGATGATAGTTGGAATCTTTGTTTTATCCTTAGATTCAATTACCACTTTTTCACGGTGACCAGTTTGCTCATCCGCTTCATCACGATAAGTGAATCCTTCTAAAATATTTTCAAATGAGATCTTACCATTTTGCTCAGCAACGATTACGTTGTTGAATGGATCCCATGTACAAATCACATCACCTTTTTTCACTGTTGCACCGTCTTTCACAGCAAGTACAGCTCCGTAAGGAACGTTATTCGTGATCATTAAACGATCATTCTTCACATCCATAATTCTTACTTCACCAGTACGTCCGATTACTACTTTTACTTTGTTGCCATCGTTATTAATAGTATCTACAGTACGTAAACCGTCAAACTGGATAGTACCATCAAACTTAGCGTTCAAGCTAGATTCAACAGAAGAAGATCCAGCAACACCACCCACGTGGAAAGTACGTAATGTCAACTGTGTACCTGGCTCACCAATTGATTGTGCAGCGATAATACCTACTGCATCACCTTTTTGTGTGATATATCCAGTCGCTAAGTTTCTACCATAACATTTCACACAAACACCACGCTTGCTTTCACAAGTTAATACAGAGCGAATCTCAACTGTTTCAATAGCTGCCTCTTCGATTAAACGAGCTGCGTCAATTGAAATTTCTTCGCCACCTGCAACGATTAATTCGTTGGTGATTGGATGGAATACATCATGAGAAGAAGTACGACCTTCAATTCTATCTGCTAATTGTTCAATGACATCTTCATTATCTTTCAATGCACTTGTAGCAATACCTCTTAATGTTCCGCAATCTTCTTCAGAGATCACCACATCTTGAGATACATCCACCAAACGACGTGTTAAGTAACCTGCATCCGCTGTCTTTAAGGCAGTATCCGCAAGACCCTTACGCGCACCGTGCGTAGAAATAAAGTAATCCAATACGTTCAATCCACCTTTAAAGTTAGATAAGATTGGATTTTCAATAACCTCAGATCCTGTGCTACCACTCTTACGAGGTTTTGCCATCAATCCACGAATACCTACTAACTGCTTCACCTGTGTTTTACTACCTCTCGCTCCAGAATCCAACATCATGTATACAGAGTTAAAACCTTGCTTATCGGTCGCCATTTCACGAATTAAAGTATCAGTGATACGTGTATCGACACGTCCCCATATATCAATAACCTGGTTGTAACGCTCGTTATTAGTAATAAGACCCATGTTATAGTTTTCCCATACTTCTTCTACTTCAACTTTCGCAGCTTCAAGTAAAGCATGTCTAGTTTCAGGAACAACTAAGTCGTTTACGTTGAATGATAAACCTCCGCGGAATGCCATTCTGAAACCTAAAGTTTTAATATCATCCAAGAATTTTGCAGTTGTAGGAACGTCTGTGATTTTGATGATATCACCAATAATATCTCTTAAACTTTTCTTAGTCAACAATTGATTTACGAATCCAACTGGCTTTGGAGTATGTTGGTTGAATAACACACGACCTACAGTTGTTTCAATTAATTTGTTTACTAATACACCACCTTCACGCACATTTGTTTTTACTCTAATGTTTGCGTGTAGATCGATTTTATTTTCGTTGTATGCAATGATTACTTCATCTAAGCTGTAGAAAGCTTTGCCCTCACCTCTTACGACTAAGTCACCCATTGATTTTTTACCCTTTGTGATATAGTATAAACCTAACACCATGTCCTGAGAAGGAAGGGTGATTGGCGTACCATTCTGTGGGTTCAAGATATTGTGAGAAGACAACATCAACAACTGTGCTTCCAAGATCGCCGCATGGCTTAATGGAACGTGCACTGCCATTTGGTCACCATCAAAATCGGCGTTGAAAGACGCTGTAACTAGTGGGTGAAGTTGAATTGCTTTACCTTCTACCATTTTAGGTTGGAAAGACTGGATTGATAAACGGTGCAATGTTGGGGCACGGTTTAACATCACTGGATGTCCTTTCAATATGTTTTCTAAGATATCCCAAATCACAGCTTCTTTTTTGTCTACTAATTTCTTAGCTGACTTCACTGTTTTAACGATACCTCTTTCGATTAACTTACGAATAATAAATGGCTTAAATAATTCTGCAGCCATATCCTTAGGTAATCCGCACTCGTGCATTTTCAATTCAGGTCCTACAACGATTACAGAACGTCCTGAATAATCCACACGCTTACCTAATAAGTTTTGACGGAAACGTCCTTGCTTACCTTTTAATACATCAGATAAAGATTTCAATGCACGTCCACCTTCTGCTTTAACGGCGTTAGACTTACGAGAGTTATCGAATAAAGAATCGATCGCCTCTTGTAACATACGCTTCTCGTTACGCAAGATCACTTCTGGTGCTTTAATCTCTAACAAACGCTTTAAACGGTTGTTACGGATGATTACACGACGGTATAAATCATTCAAATCAGAAGACGCAAAGCGGCCACCATCTAATGGCACCAATGGACGTAATTCTGGAGGAATAACTGGAATATATTTCATTACCATCCACTCAGGTTGGTTGGTAATATGTGTTTTTGCTTCACGGAAAGATTCAACGACACTCAAACGCTTTAAAGCATCTGCTTTTCTTTGTTGAGATGTTTCGTTTGCAGCAGCATCACGTAAAGTGAAACTTAAAGTATCTAAATCTAATAATCCTAACAAATCATGTACTGCATCAGCACCCATCTTAGCGATGAACTTTTGAGGATCATCATCAGGTAAGTATTGATTTTCTTTTGGTAAAGTATCTAATAAATCTAAATACTCTTCCTCCGTTAATAAATCAGCCACTTTCAAATTGTCCTTGATACCTGGTTGAATGACAACATAACGCTCATAGTAAATGATTGTCTCTAATTTCTTAGAACTCATTCCTAACAAATAACCTATTTTGTTTGGTAAAGATTTAAAGTACCAGATATGCACTACAGGCACCACCAATTTGATGTGGCCCATACGCTCACGACGTACTTTCTTTTCTGTTACTTCAACGCCACAACGATCACATACGATGCCTTTGTAACGAATTCTTTTATACTTTCCACAAGCACATTCGTAATCCTTTACTGGACCAAAAATACGCTCACAGAACAAACCATCACGCTCCGGCTTGTAAGTACGGTAGTTGATTGTTTCTGGTTTCAACACTTCGCCAAAACTTCTCTCTAAGATATTGTCTGGTGAAGCCAAACTAATAGTGATCTGAGAAAATGCTGGACGTTGTCTATTCTCTTTTTTGAATGCCATATTATTTATTCATTTTAGTTCCAGTTGTTACACCGGAACCTATTTAAGAATTTGGTGTGTTATTCGATGATTAATCAAATTTTAAATCAAGACCTAAACCTCTCAATTCATGTACTAATACATTGAATGATTCAGGAATACCAGCTTTAGGAATATTCTCGCCTTTTACAATGGCT
>CAMCQV010000070.1 GCA_945877085.1 Chitinophaga pinensis | reverse complement strand
AAGACTCTCCACAATCGATAATCCAAATGGTTCATTCCAAAGCACAGGAAAAATCAAACCCTTGGAACCTTTGAGTAAATTATTTTTTTCTACGCCGCCAACCAACCCTTCAAATTGTATGCGAGGATCAAAAGTGAGTCGAACGCCTTAGTTGAAATTGAATCTTTTCCCGCCAATCACTCTAAATTTAATTTTTGCTTTTTGCGCAATCTTTATAGCACCCCTTAAATTTTTCACACGCCAAGCAGCGTCTCCTAAAAAATGAAAATAGTTTCTTTTTTGATCCAATCCTGGGTCTCCATAATCGGCAGGGTCAATGCCATTGTGCGCATAAGATGCACTGCCATATCTGCTTGCATGATTTTTTGACACAATCACCGTATTGATATCTAATGGATTTTGGTCATTGGTATTGCCATGTAAAGTAAAAATATAAGGGATAGTTGGGGTCTCATTCACCCTGCAGTTTAAATGCACTACATCCACACCAGAGGGTATTTGTTGATTAAAAGGAATCGTATGATTCAATTCATGCACGCCAGTTGTAAAATCACAATTGGAGTCAGCCCCGACTAAATAGGAGACCTGATGCCCCCTTTTAACCAATTCCTTGCCTAACCACCAGATCACCCTTTCGGTACCTCCGTATTGTTGCACAGGTATGCTGGTATTGTTAACTATTAGGATATGCATGGTCAAATTTACGATAAAAAAGAAGGAAAAACGGACCGAATGCACGCTAGTCATTTTTTTTGTTTTTGCTTTTGAAAAAGTATTAACTTCAAAACCTTAATAAAAATTTGATTGCATGAAAAGACTTTTAACCATCTCGGCCCTTTTTTGTACTTTATTTGTACAATCACAAATTAAAGCGACATCCGCTCAGGAAAGATTAAAAACAATTGACCAAAGAAAACAATTGCTGAGTCGATCTACTTTAAATGAAACTGGTTTTAGAAATATTGGCCCTTCCATTATGAGCGGTCGTGTGGTGGACATTGAGGTAAATCCTCAAGATCCTACCGAATTTTATGTAGCCTATGCTTCTGGTGGATTATGGCATACAAAAAACAATGGCCAAAGTTTTGCACCCATTTTTGATTCAGTGGATGTATTAACTATTGGTGATATTGCTGTGAACTGGCAGAACAGACATATTTGGGTAGGTACGGGCGAAGTGAATAGTAGCCGTTCTACTTATGCAGGATTAGGCGTGTATCGTTCTGCGAATAATGGTAAATCTTGGGAATACCTTGGATTACCAGAGAGTCACCATATTGGAAAGATTCAATTATCAGCGAAAGATCCAAACACTGCATGGGTGGCCGTACTAGGTCATTTGTATTCTGAGAATAAAGAAAGAGGCGTTTATAAAACAACAGATGCTGGAAAAACTTGGAACTTAACATTAGCATCAGATGCAAATACTGGTGCAATAGATTTGGATATTGATCCAAGCAATGAACAAGTTTTATATGCTGCAATGTGGTATAGAACAAGAACCGCTTCCAATTTTGAGGAATCAGGAAAAACATCTGGTATCTTCAAAAGCACAGATGGTGGTGACCATTGGACTTTAGTGTCTACACCAACTAGCGGCTTCCCTTCAGGGGATGGTGTTGGTAGAATTGGATTGGCTGTGTATCCAAAAAATCCATCTATTGTGTATGCAATTGTAGATAATAATTTCCATCAACCTGATACTGCAATGCAAAAAGCAGCAGATACTTCAAGGTATGTGTTAAGAGATTTCAAAGCTTTGACTGTAGATCAGTTTATCTCTTTAGATGACAGAAAATTAAATGCTTTTTTAAAGTCGCCACGCAATGGCATCCCAACAAAATACAGTGCAGAAAGTATTAAGAAAGATGTGCAATCTGGCAAATTAGCCCCTAATTGTATTTGGGATTATTTATATGATGCAAACACCGCTTTATTTGAAACACCAATTTATGGTGCGCAAGTATATCGTTCAGACAATGCGGGATTAAGTTGGGTTAAAACACATGCTAAACCAATTGAATTATATAGCACTTATGGTTATTATTTTGGTAAAGTATTTGTGAGCCCAAGTAATCCAGATAAAATTGCCATTACAGGTGTTGGTGTTTTATTAAGCACAGATGGTGGAAAAACTTTTACTTCAATAGGAAAAGAAAATGTACACGCAGATCACCACTTTGTTTGGATGAATGGTGCGCGCGATAGTCATATGATCATTGGTAACGACGGCGGATGTAATATTACTTATGATAATGGTGCACATTGGTTCAAAGCCAATACACCAGCAGTTGGACAGTTTTACAATATCGCAATCGATATGGCGAAGCCTTACAATGTATATGGTGGATTGCAAGACAATGGTACTTGGTTTGGTTCAAGTACAACCAAGGAAAACTATGATTGGTATGATGGTGGACACAATCCTTATACGATGATAGGTGGAGGAGATGGTATGCAAGTGCAAGTAGATTGGAGAGATAATAAAACAGTGTATAGTGGTTCTCAATTTGGTTTTTATAGCAGACAAAATTTAGCGACCAAAGAACGTAAGGCAGTTCGTCCAATGCGTGATTTAGGTGAGCCTGCAGTAAGATACAATTGGCAGTCACCAATTTTATTAAGCCGTCATAACCAAGACGTATTTTATTTTGGTTCAAATAAATTCCACCGTTCAATGAGTAAGGGAGATAGCTTAGTAACTTTAAGCACGGATCTAACAACCAATCCTGCACAAGGGGATGTGCCTTTTGGAACGACTACGACAATTAGTGAAAGTCCAATTCGTTTTGGATTGATCTATGTAGGTACTGATGATGGTAATGTACAAGTATCAAAAGATGGTGGAAATAGTTTTAGTTTAATTAGCCAAAAATTACCAAAGGGTTTATATGTAAGTAGAGTCATTGCGAGTAAATACAATGTTGCAAGAGTTTATGTCACATTGAATGGATACCGTAATGACCATTTCAATGCTTATGTATATCAAAGTGATGATTATGGCACTACATGGAAACAAATCATGAAAGATTTACCATCAGAACCAGTGAATGTAATCAAAGAAGATGCAGTTGCTGAGCAAGTTTTGTATGTAGGAACTGACGGTGGTTTATATGTAAGTTTGGATGGTGGTAATAGCTCAATGGCTTGGACAAAAGGCTTGCCAGCAAGTGTTCCAGTGCATGATTTAGAAATTCACCCAAGAGACAATGAGATTATTTTAGGAACGCATGGCCGTAGTTTATTTGTAGGTAAATTAGATGCTTTAAGAAAGCAATTGAAATAAATTGTAGCTGAAATATAAAAAGGGCTAACTAGTTTTAAAATTAGTTAGCCCTTTTTTCGTTGAAGAATTGTATTCGTTTATTCGATCCGAATTTCTATCTCTTATTCTTTGTTTCTTTCTCTTTTTAAACTTTTAAATAAGCTTGTTCTTTTTGAACTAGTAGGTCAAATACTTTTTGTAAAATAGGGGAGTCGGTTGGAATATTTGTAGTGTCTATTTTACTAACAGGAATAATGCGTTTGGTAGAACTTGCTATGAATGCACCTTTGGCAGTGTTGATTTCATCAAGTGCAATTGGTCTTTCTTCTATCGTGATGCCATTTGCAGAAGCCTCCGCCAAAATATTTTTTCTTGTAATCCCTTTTAGTACTTGATCCTTAGCAGTTACAATATGTCCTTGCTCAGAAATCAAGAAAAAATTTGACCTAGGACATTCTCTGATCATCCCCTCGTGGGTGTATAAAATATCTTGTCCACCAAATGCTTTCAATTGAGGTTGTAAATATATGGCCATCAAATAATCAGTCGTTTTTACTTGAGGCAATTGACGTTGAAAAGGATGGCTCATCAATATAAAAGGATTCACCGAAAATTGATTGGAAGGAACGGGTAGGGGCTGTTGAATAATCGTTAGTCTTGGTTGTTCTAAAGAATAACCATCCGAACTATCTCCACCAGAAACAATCAATTTAAGGCCAGAGTAGGGCATATCATTTTTTGCCACTAATTCCATCACAATTTTCAAAATAGACTCCTTTGATTGAGGCACATCCATGTGCATCAATGCAGCAGAATTATACAAACGGTCTAAATGGTCCTCTACAAATAAAGGCTTGTTGTCCACGACCCTTAGGTAGTCAAAAATGCCATAACCTCTTTGTATCAGTAAATCGTTTAAAGACATGCCTGTTTGGCTAAAAGGACTTATTTGTCCGTCGTAATAACAGCTGGTGTTTTCCAAAATGGGTGTTTTAGGAGTTGAAATTACTTAAAAAATTAGATATCAGACTTTGATTCAATGATTTAGGCTTTATTTATATTGAAATTATTTAATTTCAATATAAATAAAGTTCTTATTTTCATATACCCCCAAGAGCTGAATTTTTAATTTAAAGTCATTTTATGAAGCGATTTCAATTATTCATGGGGTTCATCTTTTTATTTCTAGGGGAATTACAATCTCAAAAATGGATTGTAAAAGATAGTATTTTAGTTTTTCCTCAGGGGTTTTCATCATGGCTACAAAGAAATAACGGAGGGGTGGATCCTGCAAATCCAGGTCCTGGAAATCAACAGGGCCCACTTGGTAATATTGGGACGAATCAAGGTGTAGATTTATTTGATTTTAATAAAGATGGTTTACCAGATTTAACATTTCAATTATTTCCAAGTAATAATGCTACAAGAGAGTATTTAAAGGGCATATTTATTCAAAATAAAAATGGTCAATATGTTTTAGATACAAACTATGTAATTAAGGCAAAAGGAGATATGTGGCTTGGAGGCTTTGGAGATTTTAATGGAGATGGGCTAACTGATTATCATTATATCATATCTAATTATCATGGTGCAGACAGTAATAGAAAATTAAGTCCAGAAATGATTAATGATGATTGGCCAGAGAAGGTTTTTATTAATAATGGAAAATCATTTGATACGGTAACCTTAGACGTCAATAATTTAAATGTAGAATCAACATATGTTGCCGATATAGATAAAGACGGATCTGATGAAATTATTGCAACAGATAGAGGCCCCAGTTATGTCCTTGTTTATAAGTATGATAAAACAACAAAGAGGTTTTTTAAAACAAATACAGATTTAACAAATGCTTGGAATCAAAGATTTAATAATAAAATAAGTAGGTATCCGCTTTTTAATGTTGCTAATTTTAATAATCAAAATCAGTTTGCAGTTATTTTAGCAGATAGTTCAATTTCTAGTGATATCAATGAGCCTGATTGGCAACCTTATAATTTCAGGACTTTTACTTATGTCAAGTATGATTTTAATACAAAAAAAATACAAACATTTAGTTTGAATAGGGATTCGATCTTTATTCCAGTAAAATATTCAAAGCAAGATGCGGATGATTATTATAAATTCAATATACATGAAAAAATCAGCGCTTATGAAATGGATATTGATAATAATGGGGAAAAAGAAATTGTGGTAGGAGGATTTTATATGAATAATTATTACAAAAAAAATTTAAACAGATTTGCATATGGTTGGAAAGTTTTGAGTTTAGATGGTAAAGATCTAACTACAAAGTTTTTCAAAGACAGTGGCTTCGATAGAAATACTGAATTACTATCCCACGGATTAGATATAGATGAAAATGCAACTGGAATTGAAATGATTCCAGGTAATTGGGGAAATAGAAATGTGGGTGAACTGGGCAATTATTACAAAGTAGTTAATGGAAAATTTGAAAGAACTTTCATCAGAGATTTGAAACTTGAATCAGGAAAAAAATTAGATAGCAGTTATTTTAAAAGTATGGAATTAATTAAATATCCAAATTACAAGAAAAACATAAATGCACTTGTAATGTATGATATGGACAACATAAAAAGGGCATCTATATTATATCAATTAAGTTGTGCAGATGCCGTAAAGCCTATTTTTGATAAAACCCAGTATACTATATGTGGTTCTGATAGCACTATAGTTAAGTTAACTAACTATTCAAAATCAGATAGTACGATATGGTATGTTAATAATAAAGTAAAGGCTACTAATATAGATCAATTAGTTTTTAAAACTAATGATACATTGTATGTTACTAGAATTGATTCAAATAGTTGTGTTAAGAATTCTGATGTTATTGAAATATTAAAGTTCTCTATACCAACTCCGCCAACAATTTCACGTGACACTGCAAATAATTTGGTTTCTAATGCTACAATGAGGAATAGTTGGTTTAAAGACGGAACATTGATTACAGACACGACTCAAAAATTCAAACCATCTAGTCCTGGATCCTATACTGTTAAAACAACTCAGAATGGATGTGTTAGTGTAATGAGCAGTCCTTATTATTACTTAATTACTGATATTGTTCGATTAAATAATGGTGAGTTTATTAAATTAGCTCCAAATCCATTTATCAATCAAATTAATCTTGATTTTAATGTTAAAGGTTATCTTAGATTGAATGTAGACGTATTTGAACTAACAACAGGTAATAGGGTATTCTCAAGGCAAGGATTACAAGCAGGAACGCCTATAATACTCAATGAACTTTCATCTGGTACTTATATCATTAAAGTCACTTCAAACGATAATAAAATTGTTCAACAATTTAAGATGTTAAAAATGAATTAAAGATCAGAATTTTGACTATGAAATATATCATTTTATTTTTTGGTTTTTTTATTTCAGTTTCATGTACTAAAACGGAAACTCCAGAAGTTGTTGTTTCAAAACCAACAAGTCCGGTCATCATTTCACCAAGTGCAATTGTTTATCCGAGTAATACTTTAGATTCTTTTTCTGTTATTAACAAAACTACTTCTTGGTATACTACAACTAGAGCGATGACGCAATTATTTGACGTTTTTTTTAGTAGGTATTGGGGATTTGAGGCACTTCCAAACGGGATCCTAGTGCCATACAATACAGGCACAACAAATACATGGAGTTCGTCAAAAAGTTATTATTGGAATGATTTAGGGACTTATCTGTATACCGATTTTAACGGTGATGGCAGGAAAGACTTATGGGCATATTATTGGAAAAATCCCTGGCCAACAAATGCTGTAGGCCTTCATTTGTATTCTGAGTACGAAAAAAATCCAAATGTGTATGATTTACAAATTGGGTTGACTCAAGTTAGAAAATGTGTAGTCTCTGATATGGATAATGATAAGAACCCAGATATTATGCTTTTCTCATCTGGATATGATGGAATGCCATTCCCTGGTGATTCTTTAGGAATTTTTTACCCTAAAGAAATGAAATATCAATACTTTAATCAAGACATAGGTTACTTTCACGGGGGTGCAACGGGCGATATCAACAATGATGGACTAATTGATATTGTCGCCTACTCAGGAGGTAGTGCAGTGATACCTGTTCATCCAACCTGTTATATCAATAAAGGGAGTCAAAAATTTGAACTTAATAATAAGGTATTTAAGAATTTCTCCCAAAATGATAATTATTACACCGTTGAGTTATTTGATATTAATGATGACGGTAAATTAGATCTATTCTTAGGGTCATCTAAAACCTTAAGAATGATACCTAATAAAAATGGAGAATTTGATAGAGCAACAGCAATTAGTTTTTCAGTAGATTCAACGCTTGAGTTGATGGATCTTGCCTTTTTAGATTTTAATTTCGATGGTAAAAAAGATGTACTTACAATTAGTAATAAAAAAGG
>CAMCQV010000069.1 GCA_945877085.1 Chitinophaga pinensis | reverse complement strand
ATTGCCATTTCGGCTAACTTATGTCTGATAGCACCAAATTTTACAATTGGTAATTTAAACTGCTCTCTTGCTTTGGCATATTTCACTGTTGTGCTCAATGCCCTTCTTGCACCACCAATGGTGGCTGCACCTAATTTTAATCTTCCAATGTTTAAAATATTGAATGCGATGATATGTCCTCTTCCAATTTCTCCTAACACATTTTCTACTGGCACTTTACAATCTTGAAAATACAATTGTACAGTAGAAGATCCTTTGATACCCATTTTATGTTCTTCTGGTCCAAGTGTAAATCCTTCCATGCCGCGTTCTACAATGAATGCAGTAAATTGCTCGCCATCTATTTTTGCAAACACGGTATAGATATCTGCGAATCCACCATTGGTGATCCAACACTTTTGTCCATTCAATAAATAATGTTTGCCATCTGAAGATAATTTTGCAGTGGTCTTTGCACTCAATGCATCTGATCCACTATTTGGTTCGGTTAATCCATAAGAACCTTTGAATGCACCACTTGCTAATTTGGGTACATATTTTGCTCTTTGTGCTTCGGTACCAAAATATAAAATTGGTAGGGTACCAATGCCTGTGTGTGCAGCGTTGGCAACAGAGAATGAATAACCTCCTCCAAGGTATTCTGCTACAATGGTGGACGTAATGAAGTCCTTCCCCATCCCGCCGTATTGTTCTGGTACAGAAACCCCTAATAAGCCCTGTTCGCCTGCTTTTTCTAATAAACCTGGCATCAAACCTGGTTCTAATTTGTCCATTCTTTCTACCACTGGTAACACTTCGGTATCCAAAAATTGGCTACACATGTCACGCACCATCAATTGCTCTTCGTTGAATTCTTCTGGAATGAAAACGTCTTCTGCTTTCACTTCCTTAATGATCCATTCTCCACCTTGGATTGTAGTTGCCATAAAATATAATTTAATTATTTACTATTCTCGTATACGCGTTGAAAAACACTTTTCACTATTTCTATTTCTTCTTTACTAATACCTTGTAATGCTTCGTTCATTGTTTGATTGGCAATGTTGTAAGTCGCTTCCTGTAAGGGTTTCGCGGCATCAGTTAAATACACTAAGTTGACTCTTCTGTCATCCTTTGATGCAATTCTTTCGACCAATCCTAATTTTTCAATATTGTCTATCAGTCTAGTGATACTCGCTTTATCTCTAAAAGTGCGCGTACATAATTCTTGTTGACTCAAACCATCTTCCTTCCATAAATGGTATAAGATGGACCATTGTTCAATGGTAATTTCTAATCCTGCATTGCGGAAATTCTTTTGCAATCTTCTTGCAACAGCGGTAGAGGCAACGCCATTGATGACGCTGTATAATTCCCCTCGTTTAAATTGGTTGTTTGACATATAGTTAGTTATGCAACTATTATAAAAGTACAACGATTTTAAGGATTCTACCAAATTTTTACCCTTTAACTTTGCCAAATGGAGTATCTATTGGATTGGGCTGTTGTTATCTTAACGATCATGTATGCTATTGTTTTAATGGCTTACCGATTTTGGTTTGGCAAAATGGGTGTTTTTCAATTAAATCAAATTGAACAAGTGAGGCCCGAACAGTCAGCCACCCAATTCACCGTGATCATCCCTGCGCGAAACGAGGCTGCCAATATCAAAGCCTGTGTGGATAGTATTTTGAATCAGGATTATCCTGCTGCTGCTTTTGAAATTATTGTAATTGATGATTTTTCTGAAGACGATACCGCGTTTATTGTACATGCTTTAAGCCAGCAATATCCTCAACTGCGTTTATTGAAACTAGCAGATCATTGCAAAGAAGGAGAGACCTTGGCATATAAAAAGAAGGCGATAGAAATTGCAGTGGCGCAAGCAAAAGGGGATTGGATATTGACCACCGATGCAGATTGTATCGTACCTTCAAGATGGTTGCTTTTATACAATGCATATATCCAAACCAACCAACCTTCTTTTGTAGCGGCGCCTGTGATGTTTATTAAAACAGCAGGTATTTTAAATCAATTTCAACTCTTAGATTTTTTAGCACTTCAAGGTATCACGGCTGCTGCAGTGGGCGCTGGCAAACACTCTATGAGTAATGGTGCTAATTTAGGTTTTGAAAAAACTGCTTTTATTGCAGTAGGTGGTTACCAAGGTGTAGACCATATTGCAAGTGGGGATGATATGTTTTTAATGCATAAAATGAAACAGACATTGCATAAATCTGTGGGTTATTTATTTCATCCCGATGCGATTGTGTTGACAGCTGCGATGGATACTTGGAAAGGATTTATCATGCAAAGAATTCGTTGGGCGAGCAAAGCAAGATATTATGATGATCGTTCTATTACCATGGTCTTGACACTTGTATACTTTTTTAATTTGAGTTTTATATGTTTGGCATTGTTGGGAAGTTGGAGTACCCTTTTAATTGCACTGGCTTTTAAAACCTTTTTTGAATTATTTTTCTTGGATCCGGTAGCTAAATTTTTTAAGCTACAGCCGGAACTCAAATACTTTGTTTTCTACCAACCGATCCATATTGTCTACAATATCGCTGCGGGCCTATTTGGACAGCTTAAATCCTATTCCTGGAAGGGCAGAAAGGTGAAATAAGCGGCTTTTAGGTAAGAAACGAGCTATTTTTAGTAATTTTGCCTCCTAATATTTGACTATGTCTACTGAAACAATACTTCCTCAAGCGGCTACTTTAACAGCTAAAGATTTTGCGACAGACCAAGAAGTGCGTTGGTGCCCTGGCTGTGGTGACTATTCTATTTTAGCACAGGTACAAAAAGTGATGCCAACCATTGGTGTCCCTAAGGAGAATATTGTGATCATTAGTGGGATTGGTTGTAGCAGTCGTTTCCCTTATTATATGAACACTTTTGGGATGCATTCCATTCACGGTCGTGCCACTGCGATTGCAAGTGGATTAAAAGCTTCTCGTCCAGAATTAAGTGTTTGGATCGTAGCAGGTGATGGAGATGCTTTAAGTATTGGTGGCAACCATACCATTCATATGCTTAGAAGAAATTTTGATGTGAATTTTTTAGTGTTCAATAATCAGATCTATGGTTTAACCAAAGGTCAGTACTCTCCAACTTCTGAATTAAATAAAATTACTAAGAGCACCCCAATGGGTAGCATTGACCATCCTTTTAATCCTGCTGCTTTGGCATTGGGTGCGGATGCAAGTTTTATTGCGCGTAGTATGGATCGTGATCCAAAACATTTACAAGCCATGATCACGCGTGCACAACAACACAAAGGATCTTCCTTCTTAGAGATTTATCAGAACTGTAATATTTTTAATGATGGTGCTTTTGAGGTGTTCACCGAGAAAGCTTCTAAGCCTTTACATGCTTTATTTGTAGAGCAAGGTAAGCCATTGACTTTTGGTGCAAATAATGAAATGGGTATTCGTTTTGATGGATTACGTCCAGAAGTGGTGACCCTAGGTGATAAGTTCAGTGCAGATGATTTATGGATCCACGACGAAAAAGATTTTTATAAAGCACAAGTTTTAGTGCGTTTGTTTGATAACCCTAGCGAAGTAACTGCTTATTTCCCTCGTCCTTTTGGTGTGTTTTATACGGCTGATCGTCCATGTTACGAAGACATGATGGCATTGCAAGTAGAGGAAGCGATGACCAGCAAGGGCACGGGAGATTTAGACAAATTAATTCGTGGTAAAGAGACTTGGGAGATTTTATAAATTCCAATTCATAATTTGAATTCATA
The DNA here is from genome assembly GCA_945877085.1 of Chitinophaga pinensis. Taxonomy (GTDB): domain Bacteria; phylum Bacteroidota; class Bacteroidia; order Chitinophagales; family Chitinophagaceae; genus Sediminibacterium; species Sediminibacterium pinensis_G. The sequence goes on along the minus strand of CAMCQV010000069.1, from coordinate 4,114 downwards.
AATTGATTTCACAGATCGATATAATTTCTTTTAAGGGCTGTCATTACCATGGCGGTCCTTTGTTTTACTGCCAACTTTTTAAAGATTCGATCTCTGTAGCCGTAAATGGTATACACACTTTTTTGCAAGTGCACCGCGATCTCTTCGTAACTATAATCCTTGGTACAGGCTTGTATGAATTGTACTTCATTTGCTGTCAGAGGATTTTTATTGTAATTCAATGCTCTGATATCAATGCCTTGCAATACATTTTTTGTAATGAGCTTGCATTTGTCTGCAGATAAATTAAATTTCGTTTTTCTTTGTACACATTGTTTTAAATCAATCATGGGCTCGTCTGTGAAAAAAATACCATTGAGTCCATGCTTCATGAGATAACAAATGGAATTGATATGCTTTTCGTTGGATTTTAATAAGATATAGGTATAACTATTAAGCGCACGAATGACTTGAATCAATTTTAGTAAACTTTGGTGTCCATAGTCGTCTGATAAAATACAGAGCGCAATCCTTTCCTTGGTGTTTTCCAAATAAGTTTGCATGGCTTGGATGGAGCCAGTTTCGTAAATGACCTTACAATCTTCCTGTTCTTCGATATATGCTACCATTGCATTTCGAATCATTATTTTCTCTTCTAAGTAGATGATGGGAAACATGCCTTTCGTTTACCAAATTAAAGCTAATTTTATAGGAATTAAATGGGTATTTATACCTATCAACTTTATGCTAATACAAATTCATCCCACACATCCTCAACCTCGACAATTAGCGATGGTAGCGGATTGTCTTCAATCTGGCGGTATCATTGCTTATCCCACTGATACCATTTATGGATTAGGATGTTCTATTTTTAAACAGGATGCAATTGAGAAAATTTGTGCCATAAAAAAAGTGGATCCTGAGAAAGCAAACCTTAGTTTTATTTGTGCCGACCTGAGTGATTTAAGTTTGTATGCAAAAAGTATTGACAATAGTTTGTTTCGTATTTTAAAAAAAGCTTTACCGGGGCCATTCACTTTTATTTTACCTGCAAGCAAGGAGGTTCCTAAAATTTTACAGTCCAGAAAAAAAACCATTGGTCTTCGTATTCCTGATAATTTAATTGCACTCTCAATTATCAAAACCTTGGGGCATCCAATTTTGTCAGCGAGTTTCCCTGGAGATGAGGTAGAGGAATACACCGACCCTGAATTGATTCAAGAAAATTGGGGTAAACAAATTGATATGGTGATTGATGGTGGAATAGGAGGGATCAATCCTTCCACTGTGGTGGATTGCACAACGGACCATTATGAAATCATTCGCCAAGGCGCAGGGGTTTGGGACTACTAAATCTTGAAACTTTTTCGGTGTTCATCACAAAGGCCATGAAGGGCGATGGCTGCGCGATGCGCAGCAGTGCCGTATCCTTTATTTTGGTCCCATCCATACTGTGGGTACTTTTTGTGCAACTCTATCATATAGGCATCACGTGCGGTTTTTGCAAGGATACTGGCAGCGGCTATATGGGCATATAGTCCATCGCCCTTAATGATGGTTTGGTGGGGAAGTTTTTTATAGGGATAAAAACGATTCCCATCTACGGCAATAAATTGAGGACGCTTTTTTAATTGATCCAATGCTAGGTGCATACTTTTTATGCTCGCTTTTAAAATATTAATCTCGTCAATTTGAACGGGGGTCTGACTTCCAATGGCCCAAGCAATAGCTGCTTCTTTAATGATTGGCACCAATGCCGCTCTTTGCTTCTCAGTTAATTTTTTACTATCATTGATCAAGGGATGGTAAAAATCCTTTGGCAATATGACCGCTGCTGCAAAGACCGGCCCGGCATAACATCCTCGCCCCGCTTCGTCGCAGCCCGCCTCTAGTTTGTCGGCTTGATAGTAATTAAGGAGTTTGGGCAATCCGATTTGTTTAGTTAGTTCAAATATATCAAAGTCAGTTGATACTGAAGACTTGATCCTTGATCAATTTTGTTCAAGTTCTTTAGTAGAACCCTTTATTCTTTTTCACAAAGCAAAATCAATCTTAATTACGATCCTTTTTATTGCTTTGAATTCGACATCCTTGTAGATTTACTTAGTAACTTTGCTCCATATCATATTGAACTAGTTAGAAGTAAATTTATCTATGGAATTACAAGACAAAAAATCTCGCGCTGTTGCCAACTGGCTGATCCTTGGTGTGTCCATGACCATTGTACAAATTGCACTAGGTGGTATTACGCGTTTAACTGGTAGCGGCTTGTCTATTACTGAATGGGACGTAGTCACTGGTACCTTGCCTCCACTAAATCAAGCGGCATGGCAGGCCTTATTTGAAAAATATAAAACGACGCCTCAATTTCAATTATTGAATTTTGATTTTACGATTGATAATTTTAAGTTCATCTTTTTTTGGGAATGGTTCCACCGTTTGTGGGCACGTACCATTGGTTTAGTATTTGCTTTTGGATTTATTTATTTTATAGTCAAAAAATATTTTCAACCTGCAATGATTCGTCCTTTGGTGGTTTTATTTTTATTAGGCGCTTTGCAAGGTGCAATTGGTTGGATCATGGTTGCTAGTGGTTTAGAAGGAGATGCAGTGTATGTAAAACCAACACGCTTAGCCTTACATTTTATTTTTGCTTTAGGCTTACTATCTTATACCTATTGGTTTGCACTTTCATTAAAAGCAAAACCTGTTGAAAAAGTACATTTAAGTATAAAAGCGCAACAAAGCTTTAAAGGCTTTCGCGTTTGGGCTTGGGTCGTACTTGGGCTTTTGTTTTTTCAATTAATCTATGGTGCATTAATGGCAGGACATAAAGCAGCAAACGTAGCAAGCACTTGGCCGACCATCAATGGGGAATGGATTCCTACACATTTAATGGGTAAGGAAAGTTTCTTTTTAAATGCAATTGATAATACTACTTGGATTCATTTTGTGCATCGTGGTTTGGCGTATATTTTATTAGCAATCATTGTTTATTGGGTGGCTCAAATGCGTAAAATTCAAGGCAACTTTTTTTGGAGCAACGTCAAAATGTTGCCTTTGTATTTTGTATTGTTGCAAGTATTGCTTGGCGTATTCTCTGTATTGACAAGTAAAAATATTATTCCTGGAACTTGGGGAAATTTTGAGTGGATGGCACAATTACATCAATTGGTGGGAATGTTATTATTACTTTCTGTGGTGAATATCATTTTTGCGACGAAGTCTTTAAGGGATACTGCGCAATAATGTTTAAATTTTGATTTAAATACATTTTTATGAATAGAGATATTGCTGACATCCGCCGCGATTACCAACTAGCTTCTTTAGATGAAGCTACAAGTATGGCACATCCAATGGATCAATTCACCATTTGGTGGAACGATGCCATTGAAAGCAATATTGACGAAGTGAATGCTTTTGTATTGTCTACTGTGAAAGCCAACGGCGCACCTGCTTCTCGTGTGGTATTGTTAAAAGGATACACCACAGAAGGTTTTGTATTTTTCACCAATTATGCGTCTGCCAAGGGATTGCAAGTAGATGCGCATCCGCATGTTGCGATGAACTTTTTCTGGAAAGAATTAGAGCGTCAAGTGCGCATTACAGGGACCATCAAAAAAGTGAGCAAAGAAGAAAGTGAAACCTATTTTCATTCAAGGCCCATTGGAAGTCAGCTGGGCGCATGGTCTTCACCACAAAGTAGAATCATTCCTGACAGGGCATTCTTAGAAGACCTTGTTGCAGAAAATACCGAAAAATTTAAAGAGGGTATTATCCCATTGCCTCCAGATTGGGGCGGGTATATTATTCATCCTACTGAAATAGAATTTTGGCAAGGACGTAGCTCTCGTTTACACGATCGCTTACAATATAGCTTGCACGATAATGGACATTGGGTGAAAGTAAGACTAGCGCCTTAACCCAAAAAACCCGAAGCTTGCTTCGGGTTTTTTTAAAATCATTAGAGTAGCAAAAAAATTAGAATTTAAATTTCCTTCAAATTTTAATTTTTGCCCTTACGACTAATTACTTTCTTTGCAGCAGCAACAATGTTCACTGCATCCAATCCGTATTTAGTTAATAATTGATTCGGTGTACCACTCTCTCCAAATGTATCTTGTGTACCAATGAA
>CAMCQV010000068.1 GCA_945877085.1 Chitinophaga pinensis | reverse complement strand
GCACTATTTAATGCAGCTACTCCATATGTGCTGATATTTTCAGGCAATATTGATGCAAGTATACCATGGGAGACACTTATCAAAACGATCCAACAAAAAAATCAGCATGTGTATTTAATCACTGCAGATAAAGCAAATGCCTTGCAACTTAAACTTGATATCCCCATTTTAATAGGGGATATGACCATGATTAAGACTGCTGCTAGGGTTTGGCCAACAATAGCGATTATGAATGGGGCAACCATCATGGAAAAGCAAAGTTATATTGACTTCCTAAAAAAATAGGTCATCCATTTTAATGATTTTAATCGTAACTTAGGAAAACATGTTTACCTAAATCCTGCATTATGTCAAAAATCAAAGAAATATTAGAAAAAAAAGGGCCACATTTTAATATTGTTGCACCGACTACTCCGGTATTGGATGCTTTAACGATTATGCAATCTGAAAACTTAAGTTATGTGGTGGTGATGGATAATAATTTATTTCTCGGTATCATGTCGGAGAGAGACTACACCCATAAGATCAAACTAAAAGGACGTCATTCAGATTCAACCACTGTAAAAGAAATCATGACACACGATCTACCTGTAATTGGTTTACAAGAAGAGTTAGAACGATGTATGATTTTAATGAATGTATATAAAACAAGGTATCTACCTGTTTTTGATAGCGTAGAATTCAAAGGGGTCATTACAATGAATGACTTAATGAGGGATGTTTTAGAGAAGAAAAAGTAGTGTAATTATTTAATCACTACATCTGTAATAATTTTTTCACCCATTTTTTCATTGACCCTTTCAATGATTTGCACTTTCTGAAAACCTAGTTCGTTTTTAAGTGGCCCAATATTTGTATGGATAAATAATTTCTGATCAAATATATAAATCTTATCCGTGTACTTAGCAACAGTTACCCCCATAATTTCTTCCCATGCTACTTCAATTTGAACAGCTTGAATACCTTTTTTTAATTTAGTATTCTCTTGCACCATTTGTTTTAGTGCATCTCCAATTTTGAATGTTGCCATATTGCTAAATTACTAATTTAAATTTCAATAAGTTGGTAATGCTCAACGTATTTGCCTAAAAGATCTGCTACACGTGCTTTATGGGTGTCCGTTATAAATACTGGACCATCCGTAGATGCAGCGACCCAACCTAATAAATGGGCCATTCTTTGTTCATCTAATTTCTCAAAAATATCATCCATTAATAAAATAGGAGAGAAGCCTTTTGCTTTTTTCAACAATTCCCACTCTGCTAATCGTATGGCGAATAATAAACTTTTTCTTTGTCCTTGAGAAGCTTCTTGTTTAAAGGATTGGTCTTGTATCGTAATGACTAAATCATCTTTATGAATACCCACACTAGTCCTTTGCATGGCTTTGTCTTTTGGTAAGGCCTCCTTTAACAAAGTTTCAAATTTATTATGTTGTAAACTTGATTGATATTCAATTTGAATGGCATCCGCATTTCCTGCAATTGACAAATACAGTTGATGCACCATCGGCAGCCATTCAGTTAAAAGTTTTGTTCTTTGTTCAAAAATGGGTTCCCCATATTGAACCAATTGTTGATTCAAAGTAACTAGTAAAGTGTCATCTAAATGACCTTGTTCTACTGCCCACTTTAAAAGGCTATTTCTTTGTTGTAAGACTTTATTGTATTGTATCAATAAACGTAAATAATTGGGATCAATTTGTGATAACAAACTATCCATTAATTTTCTTCGCTCTTCACTTGACCCTGTGATAATTTGAACGTCATCTGGGGCAATCATCACAGCAGGTATTTTGCCAATATGCTCTGACAATTTGGGATATAGTTCTTCATCAAAATAAAATTCTTTCTTCCCGGTTTCTCTTAAGATACAAGTGACTTGTGTAGTGTTTCCTGTAATATCAAATTGACCCTCCACACGCATCCCCTGATAAGCATGATGTACATTTTGTGCATCCGGTCGGCTAAAATAACTTTTGGTAAAGGAGAGGTAATAGATCGCGTCTAAAATATTGGTTTTCCCTGTGCCGTTTGCGCCAACAATACCCACAATTCTAGCATCGAATTCAAATTGCTTTTGAATATAATTTCTAAATTGAATAAGAGATAGTGTTTTTAAAGACAGCATGGCTGCAATTTACATCAGAAAAAGCTGTATTTTTAGTCAAATTTTAAGGAATGATCCTAATCAGTGAGCAACAACTTCCAAGCATTATCAAAAGGCTGTCTCATCAAATTTTAGAGACCCATCCAGGCCTACAAAACACTGTGCTTATTGGACTACAACCAAGAGGCGTGTTTTTAAGTGACCGTATCGTAGCTGCTTTACATCAAGAACTCCCTGCAGATCAGGTGATTTACGGGAAATTAGATATTACATTTTATAGGGATGATATCAGAAGGGAATTGCATGTGGCTACCCAGACTGATCTTCCATTTAGTATAGAAGGTAAAACAGTGATTTTGATAGATGATGTACTTTTCACAGGTCGAACCATACGAGCGGCTTTAGATGCTTTATTGGCTTTTGGACGCCCTTCAAAAGTTAAATTATGTGTCTTAGTTGACCGTAAACCAAGCAGAGAATTACCCATTCAACCCGACTTTTCAGGTAAAGTAATGGATACTTTGACCCCTTTTAAGGTAAAAGTTAAATGGAAAGAAAATGAGAGAGTTGACGAAGTAATCTTGTTAGATCAATAAATTATATTAATTTTGCTTTTTAATGGCACTATCTACCAAACATCTTCTTGGTATCAAGGACCTCCAAACAGAGGATATCCAACTTATTTTATCTACTGCAACGCAATTTAAAGAAGTCCTTCAGAGACCAGTTAAAAAAGTACCGACTTTAAGAGACGTCACAATTGTCAATCTTTTTTACGAAAATTCAACTAGAACAAGAATCTCATTCGAATTAGCTGAGCGCAGGTTATCGGCAGATGTGGTTAATTTTACCGTATCCAATTCTTCTGCTGCAAAAGGAGAAACTTTGTTGGATACAGTCAATAATATTCTGAGTATGAAAGTGGATATGGTGGTGATGAGGCATAGTGCTTCTGGCGCACCACATTACTTGTCAAAACATATAGACGCGCCCATTATCAATGCCGGAGATGGCATCAATGAACATCCAACACAAGCATTATTAGATGCTTTTTCGATGCAAGAGAAAATGGGCAAAATAGCTGGATTGAAAGTGGCAATTATTGGAGATGTCATGCACAGTAGAGTCGCCTTAAGTAATATTTATCTTCTTAAGAAAATGGGTGCAGAAGTAATGGTTTCAGGACCACCCACTTTAATTCCAACTTACTTGAAAGAAGCACTGGGTATTCAAGTAGAATACAATATTGATAAAGCACTTGCCTGGTGTGATGTAGCAAATGTTCTTAGAATTCAATTAGAACGCCAAAATCAACCTCTTTTCTCTTCTTTAAGAGAATACAACTTAGCATACGGGATCACTAAAACAAGGCTTCAGAAATTGAATAGAGACATTTTAATCATGCATCCTGGACCAATCAATAGAGGTGTAGAAATGGACAGCGATGTGGCAGATGGCCAACAATCCATTATCTTAGACCAAGTAGAAAATGGCGTGGCTGTTAGAATGGCTTGTTTATACCTTTTAACAGGACGCACCAACCCTTAAATTATGCAGACGCAAAGAATTTGTTTATTCCCTGGTACTTTTGATCCAGTTACGCTTGGTCATATTGATATCATCAATCGTTCTCTTCCTTTATTTGATAAAGTGATTGTTGGAATAGGTATCAATGCTGCAAAAAATCCAATGTTTAGTGCAGATCAAAGGAAACAATGGTTTGAAGAAATTTATAAAGATGAGCCTAAAGTTCAAGCTGTTACTTACGATGGTTTAACAATAAAATATTGTCAATCAATTGGTGCCCGTTTTATTTTAAGAGGGATTAGGTACGTAAGTGATTTTGAATATGAAAAAACAATCGCTGACGCCAATAGAACCATGGATCGTCATATCGAAACGATCTTTTTAACTGGTGAACCTAAATATACATCTGTCGCTTCGACCATTGTTAGAGATATCTTACGTAATGGTGGTGACGCTTCTCCATTCTTACCCGATGTGGTGATCAATGCTTTGAAGTAAGATAAGCTTCCATTACTTCTTTGATGGTGTCATAGGTTTTTTCTAAATAGGGTGCCATATCGGTTTTTTTAACCCAAGCAATTGCTTCTATATCTTCTTCGGATTGAGGTTTACCATCTTGCAAAGTATTTGTGGTCATCGCATACCAATAAGTTGTTTTTTCCACTTGAGTATCCAAGTATTTGTCGTGGTATTGGTGTTTAGTAGTTAATATCAATTCACCTAGAACAAGATGGTCTATTCCAGTTTCTTCCATCACTTCTCTGATAGCACAAGCTTCTATGGTTTCGTTAGGATCTAATTTGCCTTTTGGTAAATCCCAAAAACCTCTTCTAAAGATCCATAAGATCTCCTTATTTGGATTCATTACAATCCCTCCAGCAGCGATAATTGGTGTCAACATAAAATGTGTATAGTATTTAGTAACTCTTGTAAAATTATTGCCTTTTTGACGGTAAATTTGTGTCAAATCTAGGATATGACGAACGAAAAAGCAGTCGCTGAGAAATTATTACAAGTTAGTGCTATAAAGTTAAACCCAAATGAGCCATTTACGTGGGCTAGTGGATGGAAAAGTCCTATTTATTGTGACAATCGTAAAGTGCTTTCATTTCCATATGTGCGTGACTTTATTAAGAGTGAAATGTGCAATGTGATATTCGAAAAATTTGAAGGGGCAGATATGTTAGCAGGGGTAGCCACTGCAGGTATTCCTTGGGGTGCCATGGCAGCGGATCAATTAAAACTACCTTATATCTATGTACGTCCAAAACCAAAAGAACATGGCTTAGGCAATCAAATTGAAGGAGCATATGCAACTACTAATAAAATTTTAGTGATAGAAGATTTAATTTCAACTGGAAAGAGCAGCTTACAAGTAGTAGATGTCTTGAGAAATGCTGGTCTTGAAGTAGTGGGAATGGTGTCTATATTTAACTATGGATTCCAAATTGCTGAAGATGCATTCAAAGCAGCAGGTGTGCCATATGTTTCTTTAACCAACTATGCAAGTTTGATTGAATTAGCTGTTGAAAAAGGTTTGGTGGATTCGAACACTCAATCTACTTTGATGGAATGGAGAGATAGTCCATCAACTTGGAAACAATAAAAATAATTTTAGCGTTTTTTATTTCATACCTGACAAAGCCGCACCTAAATTCAATTTTTGTGTTGTTTCGTATTCAATAGGCACGGTCTTAGTGAAGATACCCTTACTTAAAGTTGCGTTACCCTTAATATTTAATTTGACAGGTTTATTTAATAAGAGTTCCATACTATTTTTAACTAAGTCCGACATTTGAAATTCAAGTTGTGCTGGAATTAAAAATTCTTTGTTTGCAGGAATTGTAAAATTGGTGTCTAATTTCAAAACAGTGAAATTCCCATTATTCAATAAAACCTTACAATCAATTTGTTTTAACACCAAAGAGAAAGGATTAGGATTGAAGTACTTAATATTAGCCCTGATTTTATTTTTTCCCATTGTTAATTTATCCAACTGAACATCTTGAAGCCCTTTGAATTCAAAAGATTGTGGTTCTGAACAAGCAGATAAAAAAAGCATGAAAAATAAAAAACCGTATTTGAATTGCTTCATGGATAAATTTTATTAAAATTACAAAACAATATTCATTCATGGTTTATACGGATTTACATTATTTTGGTTGTTTGTCTTATTACCATGCTTTGGCGAAACATGAACATATCGTATTTGACAGTAACGCAGCTTTTAGTAAAATGAGCTTTAAGAATAGGATGGTCATTGCCACCGCACAAGGCCCATTGCATTTAAGCATTCCAATTGTTGGAGGGAGAGATCAAAAAACACCCATGAACGAGGTACTTATTGCTTATGATAGTCCATGGAAATTGCAGCATTTTAAAGCGATTAGTGTCAATTACAAAAGAGCACCATATTTTGAGTATTATGTAGATAGTCTTAAAGCATTGTATGATAATGAGTATGCTTACCTCAATGATTTTTTAATGGCCACACAATATTGGACAAAACAACAATTGAAATCAAAATGGCTGATTGGAACACCCATAGAACAACCAACTATCAATATAGAAACCAAATGGATGGATTCAATCAAGCCTAATAATTTTCAAACAGAAGGCAAGCAATTTAAATACCAACAAGTATTTGATAACAACACTGGATTCATTCAAAATACATGTATCATCGATGCCCTATTTGCAATGGGAGGGAAACAGGCACTTACTATGATCTCATAATTTTAGGAGATCATAATTATTTTAAACCTTAGTTCTATTTATTAAAAAATCCCCCCAAATCATTGGAGGGATTTTTAAGTTATACTAAAATTGAACTACTTCTTTTGTAAGTAAGTAGCGTATTTTTCATTTTGTGCATCAGTCAATGCGGTTCCATTCACTGAAATTTTACCATTCTTAACTTGAATATTTACATTATCTGTTGGCGCTAAACCATCTTCTTGTAAAGCTTGAACCAAAGTTTTAGTATCAGCTGAAATTGTTACTGTAGTAGCAGAATCAGTCATTGTAGAATCAGTATTGATCACTGAAATCTCCATAGTTTGAGACTTAACTTCAATTGATTTAGTTGGGTGTAATTGCGCTAAAGTTGGTGCAATTACTAAAGATACAATTGACATCAATTTGATCAAGATATTCATTGAAGGACCAGATGTATCTTTAAATGGATCTCCCACTGTGTCTCCTGTTACAGAAGCTTTATGTGGTTCTGATTTTTTATAGAACATCTCACCATTGATCTCAACACCTTTTTCAAAAGATTTTTTAGCATTGTCCCAAGCACCACCTGCATTGTTTTGGAAAATACCCATCAATACACCACTTACTGTTGCACCAGCCAAGAAACCACCTAAAGCTTCTGGACCCATTGTGAAACCAATTAAGATAGGAGAGATGATCGTGATTGCGCCTGGTAACATCATCTTCTTTAAGGAAGCTTCAGTAGAGATCGCCACACATTTATCATATTCTGGTTTACCAGTACCTTCCATAATACCTGGAATCGTACGGAACTGACGACGCACTTCTTCTACCATCGCCATGGCAGCTTCACCTACAGCACGAATTGCTAAAGATGAGAAGATGAATGGGATCATACCACCTACAAATAAAGCAGCTAAAACATCCGCTTTATAAATATCAATATGTTGATTGTCTGGCATTGCAACACCTACGAAGGCAGCAAACAATGCTAATGAAGTCAATGCTGCAGATGCAATTGCAAAACCTTTACCACTTGCTGCAGTTGTGTTTCCAACCGCATCTAAAATATCTGTTTTCTCACGCACTTCAGCTGGTAATTCACTCATTTCTGCAATACCACCAGCGTTATCTGCGATAGGACCAAATGCATCAATTGCTAATTGCATCGCTGTTGTAGCCATCATACCTGCAGCAGCAATTGCTACTCCATATAAACCTGCACAAGCATAAGAACCATAGATACCTGCAGCCAATACTAAAATTGGGTAGAAGGTAGATTCCATACCAATTGCTAAACCACCAATAATATTTGTTGCATGTCCTGTGCTTGATTGCTTAATGATACTTAACACTGGACGCTTGCCCATTGCAGTATAATATTCTGTGATGATACTCATTAAAGTACCTACGATTAAACCAACTGCAATTGCACCAATTACACCATTTCTTGTGAATTCTAATCCACGTAATGTCATTGTTTCTGGTAAGATATAGTTTACTAAAAAATAACATGCAATTGCAGTTAAAACCATAGAACCGTAGTTACCCATATTTAAAGCCTTTTGAACTACAGCTGTAGTCAAAGGTGCATTTTCGCTAATTCTTACAAAGAAGGTACCAACAATAGATAATAAGATACCTACACCAGCAATCATCATTGGTAATAAGATAGGAGATAGACCACCAAAATTATCCACTAAAACGGCACCATTTGGACCAGTTACTTCCTGACCTAATACCATTGTAGCCAATACTGTTGCTACATATGAACCGAATAAATCGGCACCCATACCAGCCACATCACC
>CAMCQV010000067.1 GCA_945877085.1 Chitinophaga pinensis | reverse complement strand
TTAACGCAGTTGCTGGTGTTGCAAACTTTACCAACCTGAAAATCACTGGAACCGGAAACCATACCTTGACATTTACTCCAGCAGGCGGACTTACAGCCGCCACTTCAAACACGTTAAATGTCGCTCAATTAGGTTGTGCTCAAGGTGGTGCCTGTGCCATCGGAGATACCGGTCCTGGAGGTGGAAAAGTCTTCTATTACTCAGCCGCTGGTTTTAGTTGCGGTCCAGATTTCTCAAGTACCTGTCACTACTTGGAAGTTGCTCCAAAAACTTGGTATGATGGCTCAGCAGATCCATCATTGAGGTGGGATTACACTGCATGGTCAGATGAAAATCACGTTGGGTATCCGAATTTAGTCGACGATCCATATCCCAATGTTACCGCTCATATTAACGCGTCCGAGATAGGTCTTGGATACAAAAGCTCTGTTTATTTGGTCAACTACTATGGGAATAATAGCGGTTATGCAGCCGGTGCAGCGCGCGGGTATACAGGTGGAGGAAAGACGGATTGGTATCTTGGTACGTCAGTTGAAATGAATCTGTTAGCCGATTGGTCAAAGGGTAATCCATCTACACCAACAGTCGACGCTAGGAGCGGGACGATGATACAAGGAGGTTTCAGTCAAAGTTCAAGTTCATCTACGCATTACTGGACTGCATCGCAGCTAGATTGGGCAAAAGAGAATGCGTATAGGCAAGACTTCTCGGATAATAGCCAAATCGGTGGCTATGGCCAAGACCATAAATCTTTCGAGCGAAAGGTTCGTCCTATCAGAGCGTTTTAAAAAATATTTATGAAAAAATATCTAATACCTTTTGTCGTTGTCATCTCTCTTGCTTCTTGCATACCTCCGGGTAAATTAAGCGAGGCATTGGATGCTAATAGTATGCTTAGTAGTAAGTATGATACATTAAAAACTAAGTTAACCGACACGGTGGCTAATTTTAATAATAGCATTAGTGCTTTAAAGTGGAATGTAAATACTTTAAAAGATAGTGTAAGCTACTACCGTGCATTGGCATCTAAGCCTCCTGTAATTACTGAGGGAGAAGTGTTTTTAAATCAAATGCTAGGACTCTCCTTACTTAGCAAATCAGAGTTAGCAGGTATTAAAACCACTAAAGGTCAAAATGGCGGGGATCATCTTTGGTTAGATAGCTTTAAAGCAGATATGAAAAAGTATACTGCTGCAGATGCTGATGTTAAATTGAACAAAGGGTATGTATTTATAGATGTTTCTGATAAAATCTTATTTAATAGCAGTAGTTATACGCTGACAAAAAAATCGAAACAAATATTAGCCACCATTGCTAGTTTATTGCAAGCACAACCCGATTTGACATTTATGATTGAAGGGCATACGGATAGTAAAGCCTTTAAAAGCAATACTAAAAATGATAACTGGAGTTTAAGTGTAAACCGCGCCACTGCAGTTGCGCGTATTTTACAAACTAAATATAAGATTGATCCTAAACGCATCATTGCAGCAGGTCGTAGTCAGTATGTTCCAATAGATGATAATAAGACTAAAGCAGGACGTTTAAATAATCGCCGTATTCGTATTGTGATTATGCCAACTGTAACGCAAGTAATGAATTTGAGTAAATATTAATTTATAAAAATGGAAATTATAATGGCTTCTAATCCAATCAAATTATCTAAAAGAGAAATTGAAGTTTGTAATTTATTGTTAAAGGGTAATTGCACCAATAAGATTGCAGAATTATTAAATATAAAATGCAATACGGTTTCAACCATCAAGAAATCTATTTTCAATAAAACAAATACATCGAATTTAATCGAATTGTATGAGGTTTGTAAATAGACTTTATTTTCATTTTTCAATAATTTACACAGGGAAGCTGAAAACTGTTATCTAGAGTAGGCGCAAATCATATTTTATGAAAAATAAATTAATATCATTCATATTGTTTTCTTTTTTATGCTTTAGTATGGCTTCTTGCTATACATTAACTTATACGGTAGGGGATGGCTCTAAGACTGGTGAAGTTATCAAGAAGAAAAACCATTATCTAGTTTATGGCCTTGCTCCATTAAAGACGTCAGATCCAACCAAAATGGCAGGCGATGCTAAAAATTATGATGTGACTATTAAACACACATTTGTAGATGGTTTACTAAATGTCTTGACTTCTGGTTTATATACACCAACGACAACGATTGTAATCAAGTAGTGATTTCATCTTAAAATGATTTTATGTTTCAATTTGATTTATTAAAAAAATCATTTTTATTATGCCTTTTATTATTTTCTTTTTGTGCAGATGCGCAAAATGGAATTTTTTTTCAAGCAATTGCAAGAGATAACAATACAAATCCTGCAAAAAACAGAAAGGTATATTTACAAACCAAAATTATAGCATCTTCTCCAACAGGTACAAATGCATTGATCGAAGAACATCAAACCAGTACAGATGATTATGGTGTGTTCAGTATCATGATTGGTAATGGTATAAGAGTTGGAGGAGTGGCTTCAGGCTTAAGCACAATAGATTGGTCAAATGGCCCTTATTATTTAAATTTAAAAATTGCTATAACACCAGTTGGTGTGGGCATTGCTTGGGATTATAATAAAGAATGGGTTGATTTAGGTACCACTGTTTTTGGAACTGTACCTATTGCTTTGTATTCAGCAAATACAGCTAAAATAGATGACAAATTAAATACTACGGATACTTTTAAAATGCTAGAACCTTATGCTAAAGTTAAAAAAGTTCAAGTACTATCTGCCGCCATTGAAACAAAATTAGCTGCAAAAGATACTTCAGTAATACTTAGTCCTTATTCTAGAATATCCTATGTCGATTCTGCTTTAAATACTAGATTTTTACTAACAGACACTATAAATTATGCTAAACAGATTTATATAGATTCTGTAATAAGAACTAAGTTCAATAATTCAGATACAATCAAGTATGCAAAGATAAATTTCACTGATTCAGCACTTTTAACCAAGATGCATCTATTCGACACAAGTAGATTTGCGAAACAAATATTTATGGATTCTGCTTTAAGTACAAAGCTTAAAATTACAGATACGATAAAGTATACTAAGCTGACTTATACCGATTCTGCTTTACTCACTAAGCTTTCTTTAACTGGTAATGCATTAACGGCAACAATTGCAGATAATATTACTGCTACAACTAATACTACTTTAATTTCATTAAGTAATTTAAAAACTTTAGGAACAATTACAACTGGTATATGGAGTGCCACCACAATTGATATAGCACATGGAGGAACTGGTTTAAAAACTGCAGGATTAAGTGGGCAAACTTTGACCACTTCAGCTACTGGCACTTTAACTTGGACGAATGTTTCAGAATTAACGGGAGCCCATTATATTGGTGAATCATTTGGTGGAGGTTTTGTTTTTTACGTCTATGATAATGGGAAACATGGCTTAATTGTCTCCACTGAAGATCAAGGTACTGAAGTCAAATGGTATAATGGTGGAACATATATCACTACAAATGCGTTTAGAGATGGCGTTAATGCAGGTTTGTTGAACACTGAAAGAATTATTTTAAGTCAAGGAGCTGGAAATTATGCAGCTCAAATAGCAGCTAATTATAAAGGTGGCGGATATGGAGATTGGTATTTACCGTCTGCTTATGAATTAGGATTGCTTCACTTACAAAGAACATTATTTTTTACAGGTTCAAATGTTATTTATTATTATTATAGTTCAAATGAAAATCCAACTAATAATAAGCAAGTGATGTGTTACAGATTTTCGACTGCTCTTTATAACACTTATCTTCTTAAATCAAATATTCTGCGTGTCAGAGCAATTAGAGCGTTTTAATTCATTACAAAGCTTATTGATGCTTTAATGCCTCTCGCTTAGATAAAGTAGATAATTCTGGATGGGCTTTCACAAATTTTACAACCCATTTTGAATCAGTATATGCATAAGCTCTTAAGGCCCAGCCGATGGCTTTACGAATAAAAAAGTCCTCCTCTAATTGGCAGTTTTCAATGTATTGTGTGAGTAGGGTGGTATTGGTTTTTGCTTTATAAGTCAATTGAAATAATAGACTCATTCTTTTAAGCCATTTATTGCTGGATTGATTCCATTTTGCAGTTGTCAATTCCATTTGTTCTGGAAATTTCAAAAAGAATTTACTAATCACAAATGAATTGGTTGAATCCACAGAATCCCACCAACTTTGATGTGTGATCATCCACTCAATCAGCGGTATTGTTTTGCTTGACCAGATTTTATGATGATACCCTAATAACTCAATAGCGAAATAATGCAGTTCTCTTTGTGGTTCGGAAAAACATTCCTTAATTAAACTACTTAATTCAGTTTGGTCTTTGATAGGATGTGCTTTGTAAAATGCTTTACAAATTTGTCTCCTAAGTGGGGTCTTGATGCCATAGAATTCAAATTGATCCAATAAATATGCTTTTGCACCTTTTGCAATGGTTGCATCTGCACTAGCTGCGTATATTTTTTTTATTTCCTTTAAATAGGGATGTGGCATATTAAACTCCTACAACTCTTTTATTGAAGGCGCTATTCCTAGCAGCTTCTAATACGCGAATAATATTGGTACCCTCTTTAGCCGTTGTTGGAACAGGAGCATTATTTAAAATAGCATCCGCCATTTTCTCATAAAATATCCCGTAATTGCCCGGTATACTTGGTATCACCTTATTGGTAATGATGCCATTCATATCAGTATATAAAGTACCATAATCTGCTGTGGCTTCTGCTCCCCAGTCTGGGCTATTTGGTTTTTTTCCTGCAATTAAATCCGCCTCTTGTATATCCGATCTGTTTTTAATAAAACATCCCTTTGTGCCATAAATTTTATAACCTGGACTTTCAGTCATGAACAACATGCCACTGGTTAAAGTGATACGGTGGGATGGATAGTATAAGATCAATGTAAAATAGTCGTCGATGATGGATACTTTTCTGGTGATTCTGATGTCTGCAAATACAGCCAATGGCATACCTGATAATAAAATGGCTTGATCTACTAAATGTGGGCCTAGGTCATACAATAAGCCTGCACCAGGTGTCACAGATTCTTTATGTTTTTTTGGACTCAAAGTGGTTCTATAACGCTCAAATGAAATTTGCACATCTTGCAAAACACCAATCTCATCTTCTTGTATTAATTTTTGTATCGTAAGAAAGTCTGCATCATAACGCCTATTCTGGTATACTGCTAATTTTAATCCTTTTGTATTTGCCAATGCATCCAATTCTTCAGCTTCTTTAGCAGTGACGGTAAATGCTTTTTCTACCACCACATGCTTACCTGCAAGGAGTGCGCTTTTTGCATAAGTAAAATGCGTATCGTTTGGACTATTCACCACCACTAAATCAATGTTTGGATCGGCTAGTAATTCCTCGTAACTCGCATATGATTTTGTACCAGGGTAGGCGGCTTCAATATTTTTATTTGAGCGCTCCCAGCTTCCAACTAAATGAAAGTTTGGATTGCTTGCAATAAAAGGGGCATGGAAAACTTTTCCACTCATTCCAAAAGAGACTAGTGCAGTATTGATCATAGGTTAAAGATAAAAAATCTTAGGGGTTATATAAAACAAAATCCCCCTGTTTACTCAGAGGGATTTTTAAAAATATTAGAGGAATACTATCCTGCTACTTGCTTTCTGATGATATTCAATGCACCTCCTGCTTTAAACCACTCAATTTGTTGTTGATTATAAGTATGGTTAGCATGAATGGTATCACTTGTTCCGTCTTTGTGCGTTAAAACCACTGTTAATGGTGTACCTGGCGCAAAGTTGGTTAAACCAATGATATCAATGCTATCATCTTCCTGAATTTTATCATAGTCTGCTTTGTCTGCGAAAGTCAAAGCCAACATACCTTGTTTTTTCAAGTTTGTTTCGTGGATACGTGCAAAAGACTTTGTCATCACCACACGCACTCCTAAATGTCTTGGCTCCATAGCAGCGTGCTCACGAGAGCTACCTTCACCATAGTTTTCATCACCAACTACAATTGTTCCGATACCTGCAGCTTTGTAAGCTCTTTGTGTATTTGGAACAGTATCATAGTTACCATTAATTTGGCTTTTTACATTATCTGTTTTTTCGTTGAAGAAGTTCACAGCGCCAATCAATAAGTTATTTGAGATATTATCTAAGTGACCACGGAATTTTAACCAAGGACCAGCCATTGAGATATGGTCGGTGGTACATTTTCCTTTTGCTTTGATCAATAATTTCAATGATTTTAAATCAGTTCCTTCCCAAGCTGTAAACGGATCCAATAATTGTAAACGCTTAGACGCAGGGTCAACTGCTACAACTACTTTTGAGCCATCTTCTGCTGGTGCTTGAAATCCTGCATCTTCCACTGCAAATCCTCTTAATGGTAATTCATCTCCTGTTGGAGCGTCTAATTTTACTTGTTCGCCTTTATCATTGGTTAAAGTATCTGTTAATGGATTGAAAGTTAAATCACCTGCAATTGCAAGTGCAGTGACTATTTCAGGAGAACCTACAAACGCGTAGGTGTTTGGATTACCATCCGCACGCTTTGCAAAGTTTCTATTGAATGAGTGTACAATCGTATTTTTTTCTTTTTTCTCTGCACCTACACGCTCCCACATTCCGATACAAGGGCCACATGCATTTGCAAATACTTTAGCACCAATTTGACTGAACACCTCTAAGAAACCATCTCTTTCAATGGTGTATCTTACTTGCTCAGAACCTGGAGTGATCATGTATTCTGCTTTAGTAGTCAATCCTTTTTCAGATACTTGTTTTGCTAAACTTACTGCACGACTAATATCTTCGTAAGAAGAGTTGGTACAACTACCAATTAAACCTACTTCAATTTTTGTTGGCCATCCGTTTGCTAAAGCCACTTCCTTCATTTTAGAAATTGGTGTCGCTAAATCTGGCGTGAATGGTCCGTTCAAGTGCGGCTCTAAAGTATTTAAATCAATTTCAATCACTTCGTCAAAGTACTTAGTTGGTTCTGCATATACTTCTGGATCTGCTGTTAAATGTGCTGCAACTGTATCTGCTAAAGCAGCCACATCTGCACGGCCTGTTGAAGATAAATAACGACTCATGCTTGCATCATATCCAAATGTAGAAGTGGTTGCACCAATCTCTGCACCCATATTACAAATAGTTCCTTTACCTGTACAACTCATACTTGTAGCACCTTCTCCAAAATATTCTACAATAGCTCCAGTACCACCTTTTACAGTTAAAATACCAGCTACTTTTAAAATCACATCCTTAGGAGCAGTCCATCCATTTAATTTTCCTGTTAATTTGATACCAATTAATTTAGGCCATTTTAATTCCCATGCCAATCCTGCCATTACATCACATGCATCAGCACCGCCCACACCAATGGCCAACATACCTAAACCGCCAGCATTAACTGTGTGCGAATCGGTACCAATCATCATACCACCTGGGAACGCATAGTTCTCTAAAACCACTTGGTGGATAATACCTGCACCTGGTTTCCAGAAACCTAAACCATATTTGTTTGACACAGAAGCTAAGAAATCATATACTTCTTTACTTTCTGTTGTGGCAACTTGTAAATCTTGTTTTGCTTCTACTTTTGCAGAGATCAAGTGATCACAATGCACCGTACTTGGTACAGCCACTTTTGGACGACCTGCTTGCATAAATTGTAATAAAGCCATTTGAGCTGTTGCATCTTGCATTGCAACACGGTCTGGCGCAAAATCAACGTAAGAACCACCTCTTTCGAAGCTTTCTAATTTTTGATCATTATGTAAATGGGAGAATAAAATTTTCTCTGATAAAGTGAGTGGACGACCCAACATTTTACGAGCCGCTTCTACTTTTGCTGGCATTTCAGCATACAATTTTTTGATCATGTCGATATCAAAAGCCATAAGTATCAATTTTAGGTGTTAAAACTGATGCAAAGGTAAGCGAAAATGACCCTCGGCGCAATCAAAAAATGCACTTTATGTCCACTTTTTTAGCTAGATTTGGTTATCGCTTAAACAATTAAAAATGCAAAAACTGAGAGATTTTCTGGAAATACACGCTTTTGGGGTTTGTTCAGCCATTGGAGAGCGTTTAGGTATCGCTAGTTCTAAAATTAGAACCTGGTTCATTTATATCTCCTTTTTAACCTTTGGATCCCCAGTGATCATTTATATGGTTCTTGCTTTTTGGAGAAGTATGAAGCATTATATCCTTTTAGGAAAACGTAATCCTTTAAAGTACTAGATCACTGCTTTTCGTAAGCGTACTAATTTTTCTAACAAGGGTTCCAACAATTCCAATTTCAACATATTCGCGCCATCACTTTTTGCATTTGCTGGATTAGGATGTGTTTCTATAAACAATCCGTCCGCGCCAGTTGCAATAGCTGCTTTTGCGATGGTTTCAATTAAACTTGGATTGCCTCCTGTAATACCAGAAGTCTGATTAGGTTGTTGCAAAGAATGCGTGCAATCCATAATGACTGGTACATTATTTTCCGCCATGGCAGGGATATTTCTATAATCAACTACTAAATCTTGGTAGCCAAATGTATTGCCTCTTTCGGTTAACATCACTTTCTCGTTACC
>CAMCQV010000066.1 GCA_945877085.1 Chitinophaga pinensis | reverse complement strand
AGATAAATGATAGTTTAGAAACAGAATCCGGCTTATGAGGTTTGTAGTTACTTTTTTAATTGAACATAAAATGAATTCATATGACGATTGAACAGATTAAGCGTATGAAGGACCAAGTGAGTGTCCTGAGGAGGTTTCTTTGACGTTGAAAACCGATTACAAAAAATACATTTAGACAAACAACTTTCTTTATCTCCGGGTTTTTGGGATGACAATAAGCGTGCAACCGCCACGATGAAGGAGATTAAATTAAATGAATATTGGACTGGCATGTACCAGCAAGTGGAAACAAGTGTCGAAGATTTTGTGGTACTTTTTGAATTCTGGAAAGCAGGAGATGCCACAGAGGAAGAAACAAAAATTGCATTTGATCAAGCGATGGTGGCCATTGAAGATGCTGAGTTTAAAAGCACACTCAATCAACCAGAAGATGAATTACCAGCGATCTTACAAATTAATCCAGGTGCTGGTGGTACCGAAAGTCAGGATTGGGCAGAAATGCTTTTAAGAATGTACACCATGTATGGTGAAAAGCAAGGATGGACAGTCACTTCATTAGATTATCAAGAAGGCGATGGTGCAGGTATTAAATCTGCCACCATTCAGTTTGATGGCCCTTTTGCTTTTGGTTTTTTAAAAGCAGAATCGGGTGTACACCGTTTAGTTAGAATTTCTCCATTTGATAGCAATGCAAGACGTCATACAAGCTTTGCATCGGTCTATGTATATCCTTTAATTGATGATACAATTGAAATTATTGTGAACCCTGCAGATATTGAATGGGAGTTTTACCGCAGTGGAGGAAAGGGTGGACAGAACGTCAATAAAGTGGAAACCGCAGTGCGATTAAAACATGCTTCGGGTATCATTGTGGAATGCCAACAATCAAGAACGCAGGGTGAAAATAGAGAGATTGCAATGAAGATGCTAAAGAGTAGATTGTATGAGGAAGAAATGCGTAAAAAGCAAGAAGCTTTAAATGCATCGAATGCGAATAAGAAGAAAATAGAATGGGGTAGTCAAATTCGTTCTTATGTATTCCATCCTTATAAAATGATTAAAGACCATCGAACAGATTATGAGGTTGGTAATGTGGGACCTGTAATGGATGGTGAAATAGATGGTTTTATTAAAGCCTATCTTATGTATGAAAAAACAGACGCTTCTTAATTATTAATTGGCTTTTGGAGACAAAATATCAAATTTTGTTTTAGGTTGTAAGTCATTCCACCATTTAAAGTTTCTCATTTTTAATTCTGATTTTGGTACATCAAAAAGGGGGGTCATTTTTCCATTCAATTGATTGATGTAAATAATTTTTGCTGGCTCATCATTCTCAAATTGAATAGTGATGATTTGCGCATTGGATTGGTTGACTCTTATAAATTTTTCATCATTGTCTGTAGCGAAATAAATATTTTCTGCACTGCCCTTGGTTTGCATTTGTTGAATTTTACCATCTATAAAATCTACTACAATCGTATTTCCTTTTAGTTGATTAAAATAATCGGTACTGTCTACAGGACTTATGGCCATTGCATTGTTTAATATTCTTAATTGCTCGGCCTTCCTATTATTCAAAAGCATATAAACGGTATCCCCATTAATTTGATTTTGATTGACCCAAAGTATGGGATTATTGTGCAGTCGAATGGTGGAATCTGCCAATCCATAAAATAAGCTATCTGCTATAGCTTGAATCGAATCGGAATAAATTTTCACATGATGAAAAGCTTCAAAATATTTATTCAAACTTGAATCTTGTATAACGCTTTCATTAGTTCGTGCTCTTGGCATTATTCTTTTTAAATCACTTAATCTGCCACTGTACAAAGTATCTGCACTAATATACATGGTATCTTTTGGTTGCTTTATCAATAAAACTGGTAATTCTGTTGCCAATAAAATATCTTTATTACGATTGGTCTTTATATTATTAGCCAATAAATCAAAGCTTAAACTATCCTTAGATTTATATACTGCATTGCCTCTAAATTCACCTAAGCCCAGCGAGTCATCAATTGCCATTTCGTCTGCTATGAAAAAATAGCTACTATCGTCAATAGAAGAACGTTCATATAAGTAACCTTTTTTGGTACCTATATTGTAATTGCCATTTTTAGTTTTAATAATTCTAGAACCACTAATGATTTTTGAGGGACTTATAAAATTAGCCAATTGAGAATAGGTATTGTATTCTAAAGTATCTGTGAATATGCTATTGTCTGGATCAATCAAGGACACTTTATTTCTAAATAATACATCTCTGGTGATGCCATAATAAACGCCCTCTGCACTTTTTAAAATTGTTTTGCTACGAACTAATTTACCGCCCTTTTTATATACGCCAATTTTAATTGAAACATCATAATCCAATGAATCTGTTGTTAATGTACCACTACCATCCGTCAATTTCACATGATTTCTTAGTTTGGCTTTTTTGGTATTACCATCATACTTTAAATAGTCTGCATAAGTGTGTACAGAATCCGCATCATTGATATGCACTTTACCAAATCCCTCTAAACTATTTTTTGTTGCGTTTAATATGATGCTGTCACCATATAGTAAAGTATTTGCTTGTCTCACTTTAACATGTCCAACAAGGATTAAAAAATCTTGGCTGTCCTGTTTTTTGATATTGTAAGATTCGGCAGAAAGGAATTCAATTAATTTTCCTGCATTCTTAATGGTAGAAGTTGTATCCTGACTATTGGCTTTAGAAGCTACAATTATGCCAAAGCACAATAGGATATAAGGCAAAGATTTATTCATGATCCACAGTATCCGATAATGGTTTAGTCAAAGGGGTTCTTTTATCCTTTTTGCCAAATACTGAAACACTGATATAGCGCTTAGGATGCACTTTTATATCATCTACCAAGGTGTTGACACTTTTGATGGTACTTTGAAGCTGATTGTACATGGCTGGATCACTCAACAATTTTGATGCTGTTCCGTTGCCATTGTTTAATTTACTAATGGTTTTATTTAATGAAACTAAAGTGGTTTGAAGCGTCTTTATAGTCTCATACAAATCAGCATCTTTGATAGACTTTGTAGTACTATCTAAATTGGTCAATATGTTGGAAATTTTCTGGTTGTTCTGATTCAAATTAGCAGTAAATGCATTTAAATTATCTGCTGTTTTTGCAATTGAACCATTTTGTTGATTGACCATCCCTTCAATAGATGCAAGTGATTTATTTAAATTAATTGTCGTAGCTGAAAGATTATCGAGAATGACTTTAAAATTTTGTCTATTCTCGTCGTTCAATGTTTTATTGACATTATTCAAAACGAGTTCTAAAGAACTTATGGTATTTTTTACCTGTTCCCCAACTGGAGACAATTCATTCATTAAATCACCTAATAAACTAGTAGCTGGGGCAGATTGAATGGTATCACCACTCACAATCAAAGATGAACTAGTGCCTTGAATAATATTGATCGCGTTTGTTCCTAAAGGATTTTCTTGTATGGTGGCAATTGAATTCTTAGGAATTTTATACAATTGATTTAACTTAATACATACAACTAGTTCTGATAAATTGTTGTTCATGTTTTCGATTTCAAAAACAGTTCCAACTTGAAATCCATTCACGAATACAGGATTAGAAACAATCAATCCTTTGGTATCTGCATATTTAGCATATATAAAAGTTCCCGATTTGAAGAAGGTCTTTCCTTTTAGAAAATTGAATCCTAATATAATAATGGTGACTGCAATAACAGTTAAAGCACCTACTTTAGTTTCATTAGATACACGCATGGTATTCGATTGCTTGAGTTCGGTACAAAATTAGCTAAAAAATACCCTAATTCCCGTTTGCTTTCTGTTGATTCTCCAAAGAATTCTTATAGCGTAGTAATGCCTTTGTGATGGCTTCGCAAAGTTCATTTTGACCTATTTCACTATTTAGGTACTCTTCCTCTTCGGGATTGGAGATAAATCCAGTTTCTATCAACACCGCTGGCATGGCAACAGCTTGCAATACCCATATACCTGTAGGTCTTTGTTTAGCTTCTCTACTGACTCTTCCAGAAGCCTTAAATTCTTCTTCTATGGTCAATGCTAAACTTGCAGCTCTTTGAAAATATTGTTGCGCCAAGATGCTAGCCATCATTTTTTTTGTAGGATCAATTTCTGATTCGTATTCTTTAATTTGCTTCAAAGAAACAGAATCCAATTGCTCCACAACCTCATCTACCATCTCGCCTGCAACTTCTTTTCTCAGATCAGATTTACCAATATTGTAGATATAGGTTTCTGTTCCTATCGCTGTACTTGGTGTATAGGTTGTTTTATAGATAGGCACATCTCTGGTCACTTTTCTTTTTTTGCCTTTTTTCTTGACTGTATAAGTTTTCTTAGTGTAGCCAACTATTTCTCGAACTGCTTTACCCCTTGCTGCATTGGTATGGATACATACAAATAAATCACCCTTTGCTGCATTGGCAATTTTAGCTTTTTCTACCACAGAGTGATAGATATCCGTCGTTCTCGTCATGACCACTTCTACATCTGGCATGGCTTGATTTATATAATCTTCCAATTTTAAGGCAATTGCCAATGAAACAGCTGCTTCGGTCGAATATTTACCTTTTGAACCAATATCAGTTCCGCCATGACCAGGGTCGATCACTATACGTTTTAATGATTTTGTTGGTGTTTGGGCCTGAAGACATAGTCCAAGGCTACTAAAAAGGGCAATTAGACTAAAACTAAATGCTAAAATCATTCTATTTTGCTTCATAATCAGTTCCTTAACATTGTTTTACTTTATTTTTGCTGGAGTGAACCTAGCAGGATATAAAAATAACGCAAAAAAGACCCTTTCTATTGTTAAAATGCTGATTTTAACGATATTAATTTCTGCTATTCATACCAATGTATCCGCTCAAACAGATAGTTTGACCAAAAAAAAGATCCAAATTTCAAAAGATAGTATTGATGCAGTGATCAGTTACAATGCTTCGGATTCTGGGGTCATGCTGTTAAAGGAGAAGATTTTCTTTTTATATGGCAATGCTAAAACATCCTATAAAACAGCTAAGTTGGAGGCAGGGAAGATCATATTTGATCAAGAAACCCAGAATATCACTGCTTACGGTGCTAAGGACAGTACAGGGAATTTAAAAAGTAAACCAAGGTTTAATGAGGGGGACTTAAATTCCATTAATGATTCCATTTTCTATAATCTACAATCTGGCAGGGGGTTAACTAAGAATAGTAATTTTCAACAGGGCGAGATTTTTGTTCAAGCAGAAGCCATGAAAAAAGTCAATCCCACGGATGCTTTTGCTTGGAAAGCAAGATTTACTACCTGTAATTTAGATGAACCCCATTTTGCGTTTAGAACCAATAAGCTCAAAATTGTCACCAATAAAATTGGGGTCTCAGGACCTGCTTTCCCAGAATTTGAAGGGGTGCCCATGCCAATTGGTATTCCTTTTGGGATTTTTCCATTAAATAAATCTGGAGGCCAGTCAGGTTTTATGGCGCCAGCATTTACTTCTAGTGAAGACTTTGGGCTTGGATTTGAGGGGATAGGGTATTATAAAGTAATCAATCAACACATGGATGCCACAGTAAGAGGTAATCTTTATTCATACGGTGGTTGGAATATCAATATGAATAGTAAGTACATTCAACGTTATAAATACCTTGGTAATTTTAATTTAAGTCTTCAAAAAACCAGGGCACTGAATAGAAATAATACCATTGCAGATGAATTTACTGGAGGTAACACTTACATGATCAATTGGTCTCATTCAATGGATCCTAAAGCAAAACCTGGAACTAGTTTTACAGCCAATGTTAATTTTGGTAGTACCAAGTATAATCGAAATTTATTGAACAATGCCACACAAAATTTTCAAAACCAGATTAGTTCATCGGTTTCTTATAGTAAGTCATGGAACAATAAATACAATTTATCTGTCAACTTAACACATAACCAAAATAATAACCTTGGATTGGTGAATATGAGTTTACCAAACATCAACTTCAATGCTATTACAGTGTATCCATTTCAGTCAAAAGACCAGGTTGGTGCTGGAAAGTGGTATGAGAAAATAGGTATTGGATATAATGGTAATATACAAAATCAATTGTCTTTTTATGATTCCTCATTTAGTATCCAAAGGATTTTGGACACCATGCAATGGGGGGCAAATCATAGTATTCCAATCACATTATCACTTCCTTCTCTTGGGCCTATCACAATAGCGCCAAGCATTTCATTGGAAGAAAAATGGTTCGGACAACAAAATATCAAAACTTGGAATAGTCAATTACAAAAAGTAGATACTACAATCAATCGTGGTTTTTATAGAGCGACCCAAATGAGTTTTGGACTAGGTACAGCCACTAGAATTTTTGGTACATATAAATTTAAAAAAGGGAATCTAAAAGCTATTCGTCACGAAATTAGACCATCTGTTTCCCTTAACTATAAGCCAGATATGGCTAAGTCTTATCATTATAGTACACAAGTAGATCCAAGTGGTAGAACTTATCGATTTTCAAAATATGATGGAAATGGGTTAGGTGGTGCATTTAGCGAAGGTCAATTTGGAGGATTGGGTTTTGGAGTTGACAACTTTTTAGAAATGAAAGTAAAAGACAAACAAGATACAAGTGCAGATGCGTTTAAGAAATTTAAGTTAATTGAAGGTTTTGGATTTACTTCTAATTATAATTTTTTAGCAGACAGCTTTGCATTAGGCGGATTTAATTTCTATGCAAGAACAACCTTATTTGAAAAATTAAATATCACTACTTCCTTTAGTTTAGATCCATACCAAACCGATTCGCAAGGCTTTAGAGTGAATAAATTATCTATTGATCCTACCCGTTTAAAATTAGGGAGTATCACAAATGGTGGGGTCTCTTTTTCTACCTCTTTCGCAAGCAAATCAAAAGATAAAAATAAGGATGCAAAAAGGACAATACCAATAGATCCTTTCATGACACCCGATGAACAACAAAGACAGTTAATGTATGCAAGGTCTAATCCTGCTGAATTTACAGATTTTAATACACCATGGACTTTAAATCTGTCTTACTCTTTTCAGTTTTCTAAAACAATGCAACCAGATTATTCAGGGTTCAGATTACAAACGTTTTCTACTTTAAATTTAACGGGTGATTTTAGTGTATCACCAAAATGGAAGGTAGGGGGTAGTAGTTTTGTAGATTTAACAAAAGTTTCTGTTCAACAATTAAGCTTATTTATCACAAGAGAAATGCATTGTTGGCAATTGGCTATCAATGTGATGCCTATTGGTATTTATAGGTCATTTAATATTACGGTAAATCCAAAATCGGGTATCTTAAGAGACCTGAAAATCAATCGCAGTAGGACTTTTTCTAATTCAACGTATTAAGCTGGATTATGCTTCTTGTAATGAGCAGACATGGTATCAAAAGCCAACTC
This sequence comes from Chitinophaga pinensis, assembly GCA_945877085.1. Taxonomy (GTDB): domain Bacteria; phylum Bacteroidota; class Bacteroidia; order Chitinophagales; family Chitinophagaceae; genus Sediminibacterium; species Sediminibacterium pinensis_G. The sequence continues at coordinate 1,386 of CAMCQV010000066.1, read as the reverse complement.
TTTCAATGATTGTACAGTATGACCTTCGCAAGAAATTGGTGCCAAAATATCCATTCGAATGCTTCCTGGTTTAAAACACATGATTGGGTAGGCGGGTAAAATCTTTTTTGTGTTTAATAACACAACAGGTATGATTGGCTTCTGTGTATCAACTGCTAATTTAAATGCACCATCATAAAATGATTTCAATGGTTCAGAAGTTTTATTTCGAGTGCCTTCGGGATAAATAAGCATATCCAATCCGCTATCTAAAACACGCTTCATGTCATCGAAACTTGTTCTTCTACTTTGATCATTTTTTCGATCTACAATCACTGATCCAAATTTATAAATCCATCCAAAAATGGGCACGTATATAAAACTTTTTTTTGCAATGGTTTTATTGGCTCTTGGTAAAAAGGGGGTACTCAAGGGCACATCAATCAAACTATTATGATTGCAAATAACTATAGCTGGCCCTATATCCTTAAAATGATGTTTGCCTGTAACTGTAAATCTCAAACCCGACAAAGTTAAAAAAAGACCCATCCATATTCTTGAAATTGTCCTATGCCATCTTGTTTTGTTTGGTTCTTGTAAAAAGAAGCATGCTAAGTAAAACCAAATAAATAGAAACATGGTAGATGCAAAAACAAGCAATGCCCAAAATGCCAATATTCTTCCTGCGTATAATTTTATTTTATCTGTCATTTTAAATAGACCAATCGATAGGGTCTTTTTTTACTTGATTTAAATATTGATTTGTTGCACTAAAATGTTTGCATCCAAAAAAACCATTATATGCACTCAATGGAGAAGGGTGCGCCGCTTTTAAAATTTTATGTTTTGTTGCGTCTATTAAAATTTGTTTTTGACTTGCGTAATTGCCCCACAAAATAAACACTAAGTCTGATTTTTCTCTAGATAATAATTGGATCAAATCATCTGTGAACTGTGTCCATCCAATTTTACTATGGCTTCCTGGCTCATCTGCTCTTACTGTTAGTACACTATTGAGTAAAAGAACACCTTGAGTGGCCCAATGTGTTAAATCACCAGAGGTAGGAATAGGCATACCAATATCTTTATTCAATTCCTTATAGATATTCATTAAAGAGGGTGGAATCTTACATTCAGTAGGTACGGAAAAACTTAGACCCATGGCTTGTCCAGGTTGATGATAGGGGTCTTGTCCAAGGATCACCACTTTTAATTGATCATAAGGTGTCTTGTTAAACGCATTAAAGATGAGACTACCTTTTGGATAAATTGTTCGATTAAGTGCTTTCTCTGTTTTGAGGTGTGCAGTGATTTGTTTAAAATAGGGACGCTCAAAAAGGGGCGCCAATGGTTTTTTCCAACTGTCTTCTATTTTAACCTCCATAATCACTAAATTACATCTTTTAG
>CAMCQV010000065.1 GCA_945877085.1 Chitinophaga pinensis | reverse complement strand
ATACTATCCGTAGGGACTTTCATCAAGTCTTTGTCTAATAAGATAAAGTCTGCTTTCTTCCCTACTTCTAAAGAACCTACTTGCTTTTCCATGCGGTTTGCTTTCGCTGCCCAAATGGTCATACCACGAATAGTTTGTTCACGTGTCAGTGCATTCTCCATTTGGAATCCACCTGCAGGAAATCCTTTGGCATCCTGTCTTGCAACTGCTGCTAAAAATGTTTTAAATGGATTGATTTCTTCTACTGGGAAATCTGTACCCAACGGCAACCATCCATTTTGCTTTAGTAATTGTTGGAAAGCATAGCCACCTTTTAAACGCTCAGCACCTAATCTCTCTCCAGCCCAATACATATCACTTGTCGCATGTGTTGGTTGCACCGAAGGGATGATACTATACTTACCAAAATAATCGAAATCTGCAGGATTTAAAATTTGTGCATGTTCAATGCGCCATCTTTTATCGTTCTTTCCTTTTAAATATTTTTCATACACTTTCAACACCACCCTGTTCGCACTATCTCCAATCGCATGCGTACACATTTGAAAATCGGTGTTGATTAATTTTGCTGCCACTGAATCAAAATGTGCTTGACTACTTAATAAGAACCCACCCCAGCCTGGCTTATCTGAATAATGCGCTATTAATGCGGCACCTCTTGACCCAAGTGCCCCATCGCCATATACCTTTACACCTTTCACCATTAAACGATCGGTTGTGTATCCACCATTGGTAAAATAAGTAGATGTATAAGAACTTGGCTTATCACTTAACATTACATACAAACGCATTTTTAGGTCATCGCTTTTTTGCAAAGCATCAATCATATCAATATCATTAGGACTTAATCCACAATCTGTAATGGTCGTTAATCCAGTTGCAAAACAATTTTTTTGCGCTGCTGTCAACCAATTTTTATAATCTTCCTTGGTTGCTGCAGGCACATTTCTTTCTACCACACCTACTGCATTGTCAATTAATAAACCTGTTAACTTTCCGTTTGCTACCACAAAGTCTCCGCCTTCCATCGTCTGACCCGCTTTCACTCCAGCTATAGTTAATGCTTTTTCATTGGCAATACTTGCATGCCCATCTACACGCTCTAATAAAACAGGACGGTCTGGAAACAAAGCATTCAATTCAGCATTGGTAGGAAATGCTTTACCTGGAAATCTATTTTGATCCCATCCTCTTCCTTTAATCCATCCATTGCCTGGGTGCGTTGCTACAAATGCTTGCACACGTTGCAATACTTCTTCCCATGAATTTGCAAACATTAAGTCGACTGCATATAAAGATTGACCATAACCAAGAAAGTGTGCATGTCCATCAATAAATCCTGGATACACTGTCGCGCCTTTTGCATCCACCACGCTATCTGCTTGATATGTTTTTAAAATTTCATCATTGGTACCCACTGCTACAATCTTACCATCTTGCACTGCCATGGCTTCTGCCACTGCAAAGGATTCGTTGACAGTATAAATTTGTGCATGGTGCACCACTAAGTCCACTCTTTGATTAATACATGAACTGAATAACATAATAATAGCAATCGCAAATAATGGTCGCATGGGATTTTATTTAGATACTAAAAATAAGGAAATAATATAGAAATTGAACTAGGTTGAAAAAGTATTCAAGCAATCATTAGAAAGCCTTATTTAGTTCAATAATTCACAAGGCTTAAGACCTGTGTGTTTTTTGAAAGCTGCAGAGAAATGGGAGATAGATGAGTAACCTAATAAAGCAGACACATCGGTTACACTTAAGGATTTTTCGTACAACAAATATTTAGCATGTTCCATTCTTTGTTGTTGGTAGAAGTCAAAAATAGTAGTGCCAAAAACTTCTTTAAAGCCTTTCTTTAAATAGCATTCGTTCATGGCAACTTTACGGCTCAATTCCTTGATGGTAATAGGATCCCCAATATGTTGTAATAAAATTTCTCTTGCTAAATAGATACTCTCTTTACCTCTATCGTCTGATAAGAATTTGCATGTGAAGCCTTCTTCTTTCTCGTCCACAATACATTCTAAACTGAATAAAAGTAACTCATGAATTTTTGCATTGATAAAGATATTCTCTAAAGACCCAGTATAACTGTAGTTTAACAAAGAATCCAATGTGCCACGCTTACGCATGCACAATGGAAATGTTTTCACAAATGCATTAGGATGTTTGAAAGCAAGTACTTCATCCTTGCGATTATTCAATTTTACATTATGTACAAATTGATGTAAAAAGGTAGAAGTAAAATGAAATGAAAAAACGTCCACTGTTCTGATTGGACCAGCACAATCTTCTGTTGGTAATTGACTGCAATTTCCACATAATTTATTTTCACAATAACGATTGCCCGAAATACAAAATCTTAACTCTAAAAAATTGTCCGATGGGCGCTTTGCATTGTAGTGATAAATGAACATCCCCGTATCCTCTAATTCTGCAGGCGCCTGGGAATAATAACGATGAATGGTGTATTGTGTAGAGCCAGGAATTAACTGTTCTTTTTGGTACAACAAAGCCATGCCAGCAAAGCCATTGGGCTGGTTCACTTGTTTTAATATGTCGTTGGCTACCATCATTGAACTGCAAATTTAAACTATAAACAACAAATGCAATAAAAAGGTTCAAATAATGACCTTAAAATGACGCAAAATAAGCCCCAAATTTTAATCCTGAATTTAAAAATATCAATGCCAAATCAGTGCTTTTATAAAATCGATTTTAAGGCCATTTTTAGCCTCATTTTTGGACGCTGCGTTTTGAACTACATTCTTTTTTGGGGATAACTATAAGGGCTTAAATGCGTCTTAAAAGAAGTTATTTTTCTTAAATTTGTTTGCGTTCAAAACGCCCTATAAAACAAAAAATTCGCACCTATTATGTCAGAAGATTTACAACACCCCGATTCGGCCGAAAACAAGAACTATGGCGCCGATAGTATCCAGGTATTAGAAGGATTAGAAGCTGTAAGAAAACGCCCAGCCATGTACATTGGCGATGTGGGTATGAAAGGTTTACACCACTTAGTGTATGAGGTTGTAGACAACTCTATTGATGAAGCTTTAGCTGGCTATTGTTCTCATATCGAAGTTACTATTCATACAGACAATTCAATCAGCGTTCAGGACAATGGTCGTGGTATCCCAACTGCAATGCATACCAAAGAAAAAAAGTCTGCATTGGAAGTGGTAATGACTGTTTTACACGCCGGTGGTAAATTTGATAAAAACACCTACAAGGTATCTGGTGGATTACACGGTGTGGGTGTAAGTTGTGTGAACGCATTGAGTACAAAATTATTAGTGACTGTTGAGCGTGAAGGCAAAATATTTGAACAAGAATACTGTATTGGTGCTCCAAAATATGCAGTTAGAGAAGCTGGCACAAGTGACAAAACTGGTACTAGAGTGCATTTCTGGCCTGATCATTCTATTTTCCAAGAAACAGTTTACCGTAAAGAGATCTTAGAAGGTCGTTTACGTGAATTGTCTTATTTGAACAAGCGCATCAGCATTACTTTAACCGATTTAAGAGAATTAGATGAAGCAGGTGCACCTTATGTGAATCATTTTTACAGTGAAGGTGGTATCATCGAGTTTGTACAAATGTTGGATAAGAATGGTAACAGAAATCCAATCATTGCAGCACCTTTATATGTAGAAGGATTAGACGAAGCTTCTAATGTGATGGTAGAAGTTGCATTGACTTACAACGATGACTTTAAAGAAAACATTTTCTCTTACGTAAACAATATCAATACCATCGAAGGTGGTACACACGTAACTGGTTTTAGAACAGCGTTAACGCGTGTGTTTAAAAGCTATGGCGATAAAGAAGGTTTATTTGAAAAAGCTAAAGTCACTGTAGAAGGAGATGACTTTAGAGAAGGTTTGAGTGCAATCATTTCTGTGAAAGTACCTGAGCCTCAATTTGAAGGTCAAACAAAAACTAAATTAGGTAATAGTGAAGTGAGCGGTGTGGTACAAACCACCGTAGCTCGTGCATTAGAAGCTTATTTAGAAGAGAATCCTAAGGAAGCAAAATATGTCATCTCTAAAATTGTGCTTGCTGCCCAAGCCCGCGTAGCTGCTAAGAAAGCACGTGATATGGTTCAAAGAAAGACCGTATTGTCTGGTGGAGGCTTACCTGGTAAATTAGCAGACTGTTCTGAGCGAGATCCAGAAAGATGTGAGTTATACCTTGTCGAAGGAGACTCTGCGGGTGGAACAGCTAAACAAGGTCGTGAAAGATCTTATCAAGCGATCCTTCCATTGCGCGGTAAAATCTTGAACGTAGAAAAAGCAATGGAACATAAGATTTACGAGAATGAGGAGATCAGAAATATGTATACTGCATTGGGTGTAACTGTGGGAACACCTGAAGATCCAAAAGCATTGAACATTGCAAAATTGCGTTATCATAAATTAATCATCATGACCGATGCCGATGTGGATGGATCGCATATCGCCACATTGATTCTTACATTCATCTTTAGATATATGAAAGAGTTGGTTCAAAATGGTTATGTCTATATCGCGCAACCTCCTTTGTATTTAGTGAAGAAAGGAAAGGATCAAGAATATGCTTATAGCGATGAACAAAGAAAAGCATTGATTGAGAAGTTAGGAGGTGGAAATGATAGTTCTGTAACGATTCAAAGGTATAAGGGTCTGGGTGAGATGAACGCTGACCAGTTATGGGAAACCACCATGGATCCTAGTCGTCGAACATTGAAGCAAGTGACCATTGACAGTGCTGCCGAAGCCGACAGAATCTTTAGCATGTTGATGGGTGATGAAGTGGCTCCTAGAAGGGAATTCATTGAATCTCATGCCAAATATGCAAAAATTGACGTTTAAGGGCCTCAATTAGGGGGAATTTATGAACATTTAACAAAAAATCGTAAAATTCAAACCTAGCATACCAATAAATAAACTAATTTCAATTAGCATTTTAAAAATTAAAATATATACAAAATGGACACTTCAAAAATGATCAAAGCATATTGCTTGAAAACAAAAGAAAAAAATGTACCAATGATGGACGCTGTTATCACTAAGACTGCTAAAGGTGGTTATATGGCAGGTGGACATGATGGTAAAGGAAATAAAATGGCCGCAATCATGAGCGAAACAAATGCTTTAAAAGCAATCGCTGACGGTGTTGCAACTAAGGGTTTCTAAGACCTTCTTACAAGCTAATTGAAAGCCTGCTCTTTGGAGTGGGCTTTTTTTATGCATCTACCCCCACAACGCCGTGATGAATTTTTGTCAATGTAGCAAAGCAATGCTCCATGCTCTTGATATCCTTAATGATTAAGATAAAGGTTTTTCCTACCTGCTTAAAATGCGCATTGTTCATTGCAGTTTGCGTATAGTTTAATAAGCCTTTGAAAATGGCACTTTCATAATAAGGTGAATCTGGTCGGTTGATAAAGAAACATCTTAAAGTCTCCTCCTTCAATGTCATTTTTTCGAAACCAAGTGCAATCGCAACTCTTCTTGATTGAATGGTCGTGAATAGCGCAGCAACTTGTTTTGGCATCGGACCAAAACGATCTATTAATTCCACCTTCATTGTTTCTAATTCAGCGTCATCCGCAGTCTGATCTAACCTTGTGTATAATGAAAGCCTTTCTCCAATACTTTCTACATAACTATCTGGAAGCATGATCTCTAAATCGGTATCGATGGTACAGTCTTGCACAAAATCATCCTGCTTACTAATTTCTTCTACAAATAAATCTTTGAAATCGGAACGCTTTAATTCACGCACAGCTTCGGCTAATATTTTTTGGTACATTTCAAATCCAATCTCTGCCATGAATCCACTTTGTTCACCTCCCAATAAATTACCTGCACCTCGAATATCTAAATCTCGCATAGCAATTTGAAAACCAGAACCTAATTCACTAAACTGTTCCAAAGTTTGTAAACGCTTGCGTGAATCGTCTGGCAATGTGCTCATTGGTGGTGCCAATAAATAACAGAAAGCTTTTTTATTACTTCTACCCACCCTACCTCTTAATTGGTGTAAATCACTCAATCCAAATTGATGTGCGTTATTGATGATGATGGTATTCACATTCGGAATATCCACCCCACTCTCTACAATATTGGTACAAACCAATACATCATACCTTCTTTCTATAAAGTCAAATATTTTTTCTTCTAATTGATGCCCTTCTAATTGACCATGGGCAAATCCAATACTTAAATCGGGACAAAGCTTTTGGATCATAGCACACATTTCGGCCAATCCCTGTACTCGATTGTGGATGAAAAACACCTGTCCACCTCTTTCTGTTTCAAAATAAATAGACTCTCTTATGAGATCCTCATGAAAGACTTGCACCTCGGTATGGATAGGTTGTCTATTTGCTGGTGGCGTGTTGATGATACTTAAATCCCTTGCACCCATTAAACTAAAATGCAGTGTTCTTGGAATAGGTGTTGCAGTCAAAGTCAAACAATCCACATTGGTTCTTAATGTTTTTAATTTTTCTTTATGCCCAACTCCAAATTTTTGTTCTTCGTCAATCACCATTAAACCAAGGTCTTTAAAATGAACTTCCTTACCTAAAATTCCATGCGTCCCTACTAATATATCAATCTTGCCTACCTTCACTTTAGCAATCGTTTCTTTTTTCTGTGCTGCAGATTTAAATCGGTTTAAAAAATCAATTTCAATAGGGAAATCTTTAAGCCTTTCTTTAAATGTTTTATAATGTTGGAATGCTAAAATGGTCGTTGGAACAAGCACTGCCACTTGCTTTCCGTCTATCGCTGCTTTAAATGCCGCACGAATGGCTACTTCGGTTTTACCAAAACCAACATCCCCACATACCAAACGATCCATAGGCGCTGGCGCTTCCATATCTTTCTTTACATCAGCAATGGCTTTCGCCTGATCAATCGTGTCTTCATAAATAAAAGATGCTTCTAATTCATGCATCATGTAATTGTCAGGCGTAAATGCAAATCCTGTTTGTGCTTTTCTTTGTGCGTATAACTTGATTAAATCAAAAGCAATCGCCTTCACTTTTGCCTTGGTCTTATCTTTTAATTTCACCCAAGCATCAGATCCTAATTTATTCACTTTAGGTGGCGTACCTTCCTTCCCTGTATATTTTGATATCTTATGAAGTGAATTGATATTCACATATAATATATCACTATCCTTATAAATAATTCTTACCGCTTCCTGCATCATGCCACTCACTTCGATCTTCTGCAAACCGCTGTACACGCCAACACCATGATCAATATGCGTCACGTAATCACCAGGATGCAAATCACTTAATGTACGAAGTGTGATGGCTTTGTTTTTACTATATGCTTGTTTGACTTTGTACTTATGGTATCGTTGAAAAATTTGATGGTCTGTGTAGCAAACCATTTTATGGTCATGGTCTATAAAACCTTCATGGATATTTTTTACGATTGGGGTAAACTGAATTTCGGTTTTTAGATCAGTAAAAATAGCGTGCAAGCGTTCTAATTGCTTAGCTTGTTCGGCGAATAAAAACAAATCATAGCCCTTCTTTTCATACTCTTGCAAATTGGCAATCAAATATTGAAACTGCCTATTGAAACTAGGTTGCACCTGCGTGCTAAAAGCCAATTTTTGTTGCGTAAGATTTGCCTGAAAGCCCCATTCAATAATGGGTTTATTTAAAACCTGTTCAATGACTTTTTCAACAGGCACAAAGTCATCCTTGTCTGTATTTTTTTTATGCGTGTCTGTATCATCTGTTATTTTAAGGATAGGGGCATGCAATATGAATGCCTCCAACGCCTCCATTTGATCATTGCCTCTTTGTTGAATCAAGGTCCAATCCTTCAACCAGACAACCGTGTTCTCTGGCACAAATTCCATGAATGGAATTTTGATGGTATCCTCAAATTGTGTGGTCACATTGGGGATGATATTTACTTGTAATAATTTTCGTTCACTCAATTGCGTTGCAGGATCAAATAAACGAATACTATCTACTTCCTCTCCAAATAATTCAACACGGTAAGGTTTTTCATTGCCAAAAGAATAGATATCAAAAATCCCGCCTCTTAATGCAAATTGACCGGGCTCATACACAAAGTCAGTTCGCTCAAATCCATACTGAACAAGCCTTTCCATCAAATTATCTATACCAAGTGTATCATTGGTCTTAATTTGAATGATATTTTCTTGTAAGGTTTTAGGCATGATCACTTTTTCAAAAAATGCCTCCGGATAAGTCACTACAATTTTTTTATTTCCACCCATCGACAACTTCGTCAAAGCCTCCGTTCTCAACATCACATGTGATGGATTGAGCAAACTAAAATTTTGAGTAGTTTTAAAAGAAGAAGGAAAATAAAATAAGTCCATTGCACCTGTGATACTTTCTATAGAATTATAGAAATAGGCGGCTTCTTCTGCATCATTTAATACAATCACATGATTGTATGATGAAGTAGTTGGATGCGTAAAAATATGCTGTAAAACAAATACGGGCGAAGAGCCATTCAGATTTTGTAAGTGTACCTGATAAGGCGCATTTGAAGCACCGGACATAGCAATCCCATCTACTATTTTTTTTAATAGGGGGGATACATCGTACCGATCAAACAAAGATTGCTCATTCATAGTTCAGTCCGCAAAGATACAATCAATACATGGACGAAGCGATGATCCTTAGATCAATTTCTTGGAATTGATGCCTGGATATTTCCACAAACGCCACCCCTTTATTACCAGAAAAAAATGGAATATAGATCCCCTCTTGATAGCCCAAAACAATCGTGTATTTCCCTGGAGCTAATCTTAACTTGAATTTTCCTGTTTTATCTGAACGAACTTGCTTGACAATTTTAGCCTTTATCCCTATTGCACAATGGCCTTCTTGCCCAATCAATTGATCGACATCGGCAGCTTCATAAATGTAGACCATAGTCGAAATTGGAAGTCCTTTCTGCTTGGCCATCCCCTTTAATGGCATTGATGTATTATTTTCTATGAATACATAACCTGAAATACCCTGTGTAAGGATACAAAAGCCCATTAGCATAGGGGCTAAACAAACTAATAAAATAAATTGGATGGCCTTGTT
>CAMCQV010000064.1 GCA_945877085.1 Chitinophaga pinensis | reverse complement strand
TCTTGAGCAGAACGATTGTGTCCCATATGAATCACTTCTGCACCCTGTTCTTGCAACACACGACGCATGATATTAATAGAGGCATCATGGCCATCAAACAAACTAGTCGAAGTTAAAATTCTTATTTTTTGCATACCACAAAACTAACATATGTTAGCGGTATAGCAAAGTGAAAATTTACTTTTTTGCGTATGCTTTTGCAGCAGCAATAAAATGCACAAATAAAGGCGCTGGTGCTTCTACAGTACTCTTTAATTCTGGATGGTATTGTACTCCAATAAAAAATGGATGATTAGGTAATTCAACAATTTCCACCAATCCAGTAGCAGGATTCACCCCACTAGTCACCATGCCTTTTTCGTGGAAGTCATTCAAATAGGCATTGTTAAATTCATAACGATGACGATGGCGCTCATTAATAGAAGTGGTGCCATATATTTTATGTGCTAAAGTATTTTCGGTAATGGTACAAGGGTAAGATCCTAGACGCATTGTGCCGCCCATCATGGTTATTCGCTTTTGTTCTTCCATCATATTGATCACTGGTTCTGGGCTACTCGGATCCATCTCTACAGAATGTGCGCCATTTAATCCAATCACATTTCTTGCAAATTCAATCACTGCCATTTGCATGCCTAGACAAATACCAAAGAATGGTAAATTGTTTTCTCTTGCATATTGAACAGCCACAATTTTTCCTTCAATCCCTCTATTACCAAATCCAGGAGCTACCAACAATCCATCCAAGCCTCCTACTAATTCTTTTACATTTTCTTGAGTAATCGCCTCGCTATGTACATTCACCACATTCACTTTCACTTCGTTCATTGCACCTGCATGTATAAATCCTTCTAAGATAGATTTATAGGCATCTTGTAACTCAATGTATTTACCAATTAATCCAATATTCACCGTGGACTTTGGATTTTTTAATTTTTCTAAAAATACTTTCCACTTGGTTAAATCTGGCTCTTTGTAATTTTTAATCTTTAATTTCTCAAGTACAATTAAATCTAATTTTTCTTCCAACATTTTCAAAGGCACTTCATAAATAGTGGACGCATCTGCTGCTTCTATTACTCTTCCTGCTCTTACATTACAGAATAATGCAATTTTTCTTTTTATTTCGTCATTCAATGGTTCTTCTGCTCTACAAACAATCACATCTGGATGCACGCCAGCCTCACTCAACATACGCACGCTATGTTGTGTAGGTTTTGTTTTTAATTCTTTAGCCGCTTTTAAATAAGGGACCAATGTTAAATGCACCACCATCACATCTTCTTCTGGTAGTTCCCATTGGATCTGTCTTACGGTTTCAACAAATGGTAAACTTTCGATATCACCCACAGTTCCACCAATTTCGGTAATCACCACATCATATTTACCTTCTTTACCCAACAGTAACATACGATGCTTAATTTCATCTGTGATATGTGGCACTACTTGCACTGTCTTTCCAAGGAATTCTCCCGCTCTTTCTTTATTAATCACCGTTTGGTAGATGCGTCCTGTAGTTACATTGTTCGCTTGAGAGGTAGGTGTGCTTAAAAAACGCTCATAGTGTCCCAAATCTAAGTCAGTTTCGGCACCATCTTCTGTCACATAGCATTCTCCATGCTCATAAGGATTTAAAGTACCTGGATCTACGTTAATATAAGGGTCAAACTTTTGGATCGTTGCAGTAATGCCACGCGCCTGTAATAATTTAGCTAGTGAAGCAGCAATAATGCCCTTTCCTAGACTACTTGTAACACCCCCAGTAACGAAAATATACTTTGCCATAACTTTAAATTCATCTAATATTGAAAAAGGAATTCCTGCAATAGTTGTCTATTGAGGATAACCCATTCAAATGGTTTTTAATGCGACCGTCTTTTTTTTGGAAAATTTACTAGAGGTCATACAAAAATAAGCTAAAAAACACCCCCTACAAAATGAATAAAACGGCCTAAACAATAAATGTTTATAACTGTTACATAAAAGTGAACATCTTAAATCAAAATAAATCTAATTCTATGAAAAAGACCCTTTATACCTTATTTGCACTGCTTTTGACTGCAAGTTTAATCAGCTGGCAATGGGAAAAAACACAATACCCAACCCTAGAAAAAGGCGAGGTAATTGAATGCCTTAATATGGAGACCCAACAGGCCTATCAATTAGAAGCAAGCCAGTCAAAATTTGCCAATCTACACATTGCCCCTGCAGTTGTGAACCCTGCTGATTTATTGGGTTCCATTGTGCCATTTGATGCTGCTGATGGAAAACCAGGACAAGCGTATTTTATTCCTGCTAAAAAGAAATCAGATAAATGGTTGATTGTGATCCAAGAATGGTGGGGCTTGAATGATAATATTAAAATGGAAGCAGACCAATATTTCAAGGACTTAGGGGATGTGAATGTGATGGCGATAGATATGTATGATGGTAAGGTAGCTGCTACCCCAGACAGTGCTATGAAATTAATGCGTGGTGCAGATATGAACAGAATGGTGGCTTTGATACAAGGCGCAGTAAAGCATGCTGGATCAAAAGCTTCTATTTATAGTGTGGGTTGGTGCTTTGGAGGGATGTGGAGTTTACAAACTGCAATTATTGCAGGACCTCAAGCAAAAGGATCTGTGATGTATTATGGTCGTCCAGAAGCCAATATGGAAAAATTAAAATCTATCCAATGTGATATCATTGGCTTCTTTGGAAATTTAGATCAATCTCCTTCACCTGCGATGGTCAATACTTTTGAAGCGAATATGAAACTTGCTGGTAAAAATTTAACTGCTTATAAATACGAAGCTGGTCATGGATTTGCGAATCCTAGCAATCCTAGCTTTAACGCTGCTGCAAAAGAAGACTCTTATGCAAAAGCAATTGCTTTCTTAAAATCACATTAGCTCTTTCAACTTAATAAAAGAGAAAATATACTATTCCTTGGCTCTCTAAAAACGTTCGCTACGGAATAGTATATTTTCGCTATTTTATATTTAGCTTGAATATAAAAACTAATATCCTTTTCCTGGAACTAAATAATTAGCTACGTAGTCTTGTACTCCTTCCTCAAGCGTTGAGAAAGGCTTGTCGTATCCTGCAGCGCGCAGTTTAGTCATATTCGCTTCTGTAAAGTATTGATATTTATCTCGGATATCTTCGGGCATATCAATAAAATCAATATTAGGTTTTAAACCTTGTGCTATAAATGTATTGGCAGCTAAGTCATAAAAAGACCTTGCTTTACCGGTGCCTAAATTATACAATCCATTTTTATTACTACTCCATTCTTGTGATAACATGGCTTGCATCATCCAATCAATCACAGCTACCAAATCCTTCACGTAAATAAAATCACGCAATTGTTCTCCGTCTTTAAAATCGGGACGATGGCTTTTAAATAACTTGACAACACTAGCTGATTTAATTTGATTGAATGCATGAAAAATTACACTAGCCATACGTCCTTTATGTCCTTCATTAGGACCATAGACATTAAAGAATTTCAAGCCCGTCCATAATGGCGGATTTTCAGTTTGAGCAATGGCCCATTTGTCAAATTCATTTTTACTAACGCCATATGGATTCAGTGGAACTAATTGATCTAAAATAGTATGGCTGTCATCGTAACCATGTTCGCCTGCACCATAAGTGGCTGCGGAAGATGCATAAATGAATGGGATTTTTTTTGCAGTCGCGAACTGCCAAAGCAATTTTGAATATTCCAGATTCAATTCCTCGTGAATGGCATAATTAAATTCAGTGGTATCCGTTCTTGCACCTAAATGAATAATGATATCTATCTCATATTCATCATTCATTAATTTTTCTAAAAAAGCCTGACGCTCTATGACCTTTGTATATTGTTTTAACTCCCAGTTTTTTCTTTTTTCCTCTACACCAAAATCATCTACCAATAATAAATCATTCAACCCCTTTTCATTCAATAATTGCACCATCACAGAACCAATAAAGCCTGCTGCTCCGGTTACAACAATGGTAGGTTGTTTGATCATTGAATTAAGAAGTTAATTTATTTTCAATAGCAGTATCATAACTATTTTTCCAGCTAGCAATCGTTCCCCAATTTTCTCCATCCACAGTGATCGAACCATCTGTTACATTACCCATCACCGTAAAATCAATCTTGAATTGCTTAGCAGCGGCTTCAATACTTGCCAATTGTGCACTTGTACAAGAAACTACCACTCTTGATTGAGCCTCGCCCATCCAATAAGCATCTTTTCTTAAACTACTTGCATTTGAATTGACATCAAAACCTTTGTTGTTGTAAAATGCAGACTCTAATAATGTAATAATTAATCCACCCTCGCTGATATCGTGCGCACTTAAAACTGCATGGTCTTTAATTAAGGATGCCACTAATTGTTGTAAAGCGAATTCTTCTTCTAAATCAAAATGAGGTGCTTGAGAATGCGCAACGCCTTTTAATTTATTTAAATATTCAGATGAACCAATATCGTTTCTTTGAGTTCCTAATAAAACAATTGTATCACCATTATTTTTAAAATCTAAAGTCATTCTGTTATTCATGTCTTCTACAATACCCACCATGCCAATTGTTGGTGTTGGGAAAACAGGACCATCCGGATTTTGATTATAGAAACTCACGTTACCACCTGTTACAGGTGTATTGAACTTTCTACAAGCAGCGCCCATTCCTTCTACAGATTTTACAAACTGATAATATACTTCTGGATCATATGGATTACCAAAGTTTAAACAGTTGGTCACACCAATTGGTTCACCACCGGAACAAACAATATTTCTTGCCGCTTCTGAAACAGCAATCATTGCGCCTACTTCTGGATTTGCATATACATATTTACTATTACAATCTACCGTCATGGCCAATGCCTTACCTGTTCCTTTTGCTAACACAATAGCGGCATCACTTGGTGCATTGGTAGAAGTATTTGCAGCACCCACCATACTATCGTATTGAGTGTATATCCAACGTTTAGATGCAATGTTCGGAATTTGCACTAATTGCTTTACTGATGCTTGTAAGTTCGTTGTGTCTGCTACTGAACTGATATCAAAAGCATTCACTTTATCTAAGTAAGCAGGCGCTTTGTATTCTCTTGTATATTGAGGAGCACCGCCACCTAGAACCAATTCATATGCAGGTAAAGATGCTTCTAATTCACCATGCATGTAAAAATTCAATAAACCATCATCGGTTACTTCACCAATATTAGAACAAGACAAATCCCATTTTTCAAACACCGCTA
The DNA here is from genome assembly GCA_945877085.1 of Chitinophaga pinensis. Taxonomy (GTDB): domain Bacteria; phylum Bacteroidota; class Bacteroidia; order Chitinophagales; family Chitinophagaceae; genus Sediminibacterium; species Sediminibacterium pinensis_G. The sequence goes on along the minus strand of CAMCQV010000064.1, from coordinate 4,065 downwards.
AAACTTGTGCTTCTTTTCCTTTCTCCACCACCATCAACATTCTTTCTTGGCTCTCACTTAATAATAATTCCCAAGCCTTCATATTTTGTTGACGCGTAGGCACTTTATCTAAATCAATGCGCATACCTACTTGTCCTTTTGCACTCATCTCTGCTGTAGAACAAATAATACCTGCAGCACCCATATCTTGCATACCCACTACACCTCCTGTTTCTATCACTTCTAAACAAGCTTCTAATAGTTTTTTCTCTTGGAAAGGATCACCTACTTGCACTGCTGGTAATTCTTCAACACTATCCGCTGTAATTTCTGCAGATGCGAAACTTGCACCACCAATACCATCTTTACCAGTGGCACTTCCTACAAAGAAAACAGGATTGCCTTTTCCTAATGCAATCGCACTCACAGTTTTTCCAGCTTTTACAATACCCACACTCATAGCGTTCACTAAAGGGTTGGTATGATAACATTCTTCAAAATACAATTCACCTCCCACTGTAGGTACACCAAAACAGTTTCCATAATGTCCAATACCATGCACTACACCTGCTAGTAAACGTTGTGTTTTTTTATCTTCCAATTTTCCAAAACGTAAACTATTCAATGAAGCAATTGGTCTTGCACCCATCGTAAAAATATCTCTTTGAATTCCACCAACCCCTGTAGCTGCACCTTGAAAAGGTTCCAATGCACTTGGGTGGTTATGAGATTCTATTTTAAATACGACACCGTAATCATTTCCGATATCCATCAAGCCCGCATTTTCTTCACCAGCAGCTACCAACATTCTTCCACCATCACGAGGTAATGTTTTTAACCACTTGATTGAGTTCTTATAACTGCAATGCTCACTCCACATGCCGCTAAAAGCACATAGCTCCGTAAAATTTGGGGTACGACCCAGTTTTTCTTTAATAAGTTCAAACTCTTGTTCTGTAAGTCTTAATTGTTGGGCTGTTTTGACAGTAATTTCCATTTGATTGGCTTATGCTTGAATAGATTTGGCGAAGGTACAAAACGACGGACTTAACCCACCATGGATTTACCAACATTCAAAAGCTTTGTTGTTAGTAGTTAAAAAACGAATGCACATGATTATCAATAGTTTGCAGCCTAAATACATATATATTAAATAAATAATATTAATATTTTATGCACATTTCATCTTTTTCAATCGTTTTGATTTGAAAATATTTAAAAAAAGAGGATATCTTTGATCTAATTATTTATATTTAAAATTAATAATATATGTCTTTAAGAACCGACGCAGTCAACCATGTAAGTCATTTTAAACCTACATCACCAGATATCAAGAGTGCTAAAATCACTGGCGTATTTGGAGAAAGCGTATTCACTACAAAAACAGCAAGAGAATACTTAAGTGACGAAGCTTACAAGAGCTTAATCACAAGTATTAAAGGTGGTAAAAAAATTGATCGTACCGTAGCAGGTCAAATTGCTTCTGGTATGCGCGCTTGGGCAGAAAGCAGAGGTGTCACACACTTTACGCACTGGTTCCAACCTTTGACAGGTGCGACTGCAGAAAAGCATGACTCTTTCTTTACTTTAAAAGGAGATGGTACAGCAATCGAAGAATTTGATGGCGCTACTTTAATACAACAAGAACCAGATGCCTCTTCTTTCCCGAATGGTGGATTAAGAGCCACATTTGAAGCAAGAGGTTATACAGCATGGGATCCTTCTTCTCCCCCATTCATCATTGAAATTGGCAACGGAAAAACTTTATGTATTCCTACCATTTTCATCGCATACACTGGAGAATCTTTAGACTACAAAGCACCATTGATGAAAGCAGTAGATGCAGTCAACAAAGCATCTGTAACTGTTTGTAACTATTTTGACAAGAACGTAAACAAAGTCATCCCTACATTAGGATGGGAGCAAGAATATTTTGTAATTGACGAAGCTTTGGTAAATGCAAGACCAGATTTATTGCAATGCGGAAGAACCGTTTTTGGTTTCACACCTGCAAAAGGACAACAATTAGAAGACCATTATTTTGGATCTATTCCAGAAAGAGTATACGCGTTCATGCGTGATTTTGAAAATGAATCTTACAAATTAGGTATTCCTTTAAGAACAAGACATAATGAAGTAGCACCAGCTCAGTTTGAGTGTGCACCTATATTTGAAGAAGTGAATATTGCAGTGGATCATAATATCTTATTGATGGATGTAATGACACGTGTTGCAAAGAGACACCGTTTAGTGGTATTGTTACATGAAAAACCATTTGCAGGTATCAATGGTAGCGGCAAGCACAACAACTGGAGTTTAGCTACAGATACTGGTATTAATTTATTGGCACCAGGTAAAACACCTAAGACTAATTTAATGTTCTTGACTTTCTTTGTAAATACAATTAAAGCTGTGCATGATTATGCAGATATTTTAAGAGCATCTATCGCTTCTGCATCCAACGATTTCCGTTTGGGCGCAAACGAAGCACCTCCTGCAATTATTTCTGTATTCATTGGAGATTATTTAACCAAAGTATTGAACGACGTAGAAACACGTGTTGGTAATAAGTTTGATGAGCAAGACGAAGCAATCTTGAAATTAGATTTACACAGAAGCATCCCTGAATTGATGATTGACAATACCGACAGAAACAGAACTTCTCCTTTTGCCTTTACTGGCAACAAGTTTGAATTCCGTGCGGTAGGATCTACAGCGAACTGTGGTCATCCAATGACAGTGTTGAATACCATTGTAGCAGATACATTAACAAAGTTTGCTGCAGAAGTAGATGCGTTAATTGCAAAAGGCGAGAAGAAAGAAATTGCGATCATGCAAGTGATTCAAAAATACATTGTATCAAGTAAGAAAATCTTATTTGAAGGCGATGGTTATAGCGAAGCATGGCATAAAGAAGCAGAAACAAGAGGCTTGTCTAATTTCAAGACAACTCCTGTAGCATTGGATGCGATGGTGTCTGATAAAGCTAAAAAAATATTTAGTGAAAATGGCATCTACACACATGGTGAATTAGAAGCTAGACATGAAATTGAATTAGAGAAGTACATTAAGAAAGTACAGATTGAAGCTCGTTTGATGGGTGATTTAGCTACAAACCATATCATTCCTGCATCTATCAAATATCAAAATGTATTGTTACAAAATGTAAGCTTATTACGTGAAGCTTCTTTACCTGAAAATTTATACAAAGGTCAATTGACTTTGCTAAAAGAAGTAAGCACGCATATTCAAGAAGTATATGACAATGTGCATGAAATGGTAGAAGCAAGAAAAGTAGCGAATAACATTGACGATACAAGAGCAAAAGCAATTGCTTATGAGTCTAATGTGAAGGCTAAATACTTTGATAAAATTCGTTACCACGTAGACAAATTAGAAGAATTAGTGGACGATGAATTATGGACCTTACCAAAATATAGAGAATTGTTGTTCTTGAGATAATTGAGAAAGTAAATATCAAGGATGATCCCCAAAGGTGAAACCCCATAAAAAAAGGCTCCAAGAAATTGGAGCCTTTTTAATATCATAAAACTAAGGTTACTTCATAGTAAATGTTTCCAAGAACTTAGTAGTAAAGTTTCCTTTTCTAAAATCTTCGTTCTGCATTAATTGCAAATGGAATGGAATGGTTGTTTTCACACCCTCAATTACATATTCACTCAATGCACGATACATGGTATTGATAGCTTCCTCACGTGTTTGTGCCACTGTGATTAGTTTACCAATCATTGAATCATAATAAGGAGGAATCACATAACCCGCATATACATGGCTATCTACACGAACACCATGTCCACCTGGTGTATGCAATACAGTGATCTTTCCTGGTGAAGGTCTAAAATCATTGTATGGATCTTCCGCATTGATACGACATTCAATCGCATGTAATTGTGGTTCGTAATTCTTTCCAGATATTTTTTCGCCAGCAGCAATTTTAATTTGCTCTTTAATTAAATCATAGCTTACTACTTCTTCTGTTACGCAATGCTCTACTTGAATACGCGTATTCATTTCCATGAAGTAGAAATTACGATGCTTGTCCACTAAAAATTCAATAGTACCAAC
>CAMCQV010000063.1 GCA_945877085.1 Chitinophaga pinensis | reverse complement strand
TCCTTCATTCTTTTACTATTGCTAAAAGTAGGAGGATCCATCACCACTAGATCATAAAAATTAACTGGCAATGTTTTTAAATATTGTTTGACATCTGCATGAATAAATTGATACGCCGACGAAGGGGCTATTTGATTGAGTTTAAAATTTTCTTCGCTCCAACTTAAATAAGTTCTAGATAAATCAACCGATGTAACTGATTTAGCGCCTGCTTTAGCTGCATACACAGAAAAAGAACTGGTATATGAAAACAAATTTAAAAAATGCGTATCCTTTGCTTCGGTTTGGACCATTTGTCTGGTGACACGGTGATCTAAAAATAAACCGGTATCTAAATAGTCGGTTAGGTTGACTAAAAACTGTAAACCGTTTTCTTGCACAGTGATGATTTTAGATTCCGTCACTGCTTCTTTTTCGTATTGTCCTTCACGATGAGACATCCGCTTGCGTAATTTCACATACATTTTATCTATAGGAACACCTGTCATGTCGGCAATGATTTTTTTGGTTTCATTGAACCAAATCTCATGTTCCTCGTCTGTTAATGCATGTCGTCTGTTGTATTCAGCGATATAAATATAGTCCTCATAAAATTCCACACAAATGGGAAATTCGGGTAAGTCATGGTCATAGAGTCTCCAGCAAGAAACATTCAGTCGCTTTGCTTGTTTTAAACGATGCTTATAATTTTTAAGCAATCGATTTTCAAACATTTGAAATTTTTCACTCGTCATTTTAATGTAGCCAATGCCTCTCTAATTCTTGCCCATGCTTTTTCGATATTCTCCATGCTGTTTGCAAATGAGAAACGTACACAATGAGGTTCACCAAATGCATCTCCCATTACAGAAGAGACATGTGCTGTATTCAATAAAAACATGCTAAAGTCAGATGCGTTTGTAATGGTTTGTTTTTCGTCAGATTTACCATAATAACTACTCACATCTGGGAATACATAGAAAGCACCTTCGGGAGCAAAACATTTAAATCCAGGCATGGCATTCACTAAGGCCAATGTGGTGGTTCTACGACGCGTAAATTCTTCGGTCATTGCAATAGATGGCTTTAAGTCGCCCACCAATGCAGCCACTGCCGCTTTTTGAGTGATAGAACAAGTACCAGAAGTAAATTGGCCTTGTAATTTTTCCATCGCTTTTGTTAAAGAAATATTAGAAGCGGTATATCCTAAACGCCATCCAGTCATTGCAAAACCTTTACTTAATCCATTGATCACAATCACTTGGTCTTTGATCTCATTGAACTGTGCAATGCTTTCGTGTTTGCCAATAAAGTTGATGTATTCATAAATCTCATCCGATAAGATGGTGATTTGAGGATATTTTTTAAACAAGTTCGCCAATGCTTCTAATTCTGCTTTGCTATATACCGCACCAGAAGGATTACAAGGAGAGGAGAACATAAATACTTTTGTCTTTGGAGTAATGGCCGCTTCTATTTGTGCAGGTGTTGCTTTGAATCCAGCTTCAACGGTGGTTCTGATTTCAACTACTTTACCACGCGCAATTTTTACCAATTCAGAATAAGTCACCCAATAAGGCGTAGGGATGATCACTTCATCACCTTCGTCTACTAAAGCCAATAATGCGTTGGCTAAACTTTGCTTCGCACCGGTTGAAGTAATGATTTGATCAGGTGTATAGTCAAGGTTATTGTCTCTTTTTAATTTAGTACAAACGGCTTCTCTTAAATCCAAAAAACCTGCAACGGGTGTATAGTGACTCCAGTTATCATTGATGGCTTTTATAGCTGCATCTTTAATATGCTGTGGGGTATCAAAATCTGGCTCCCCCAAGCTTAAATCAATCACATCTATACCTTGTGCCCTTAATTCACGACCTAATTTGGCCATTTTTAAAGTTTCTGGTTCACTAAATCTGTTTAAAAGAGAAGATAATTCCATGGTGTATAATTTGTAGTTCAAATTTCGTAATTTATTATCAAAGAGCAACCCTTTTTGCTTTGCATTTAGCATTAAATTATGCCCCAATTGTTAATATCTAATGTAAACTCACCTACATTTGTTTTAGCTATGGAAAAGTTTATCTCTGTGTTCGATATGTTTAAAATTGGTGTAGGACCTTCTAGTTCCCACACCTTGGGTCCTTGGTTGGCTGCAAAGCACCTAATGAAAAGGGTAAGCGATTTGTCGGGGATCAAAAATATCAATGCTTTGCATGTTTACCTGTATGGTTCTTTGGCTAAAACCGGCAAAGGACACGGCACAGATACCGCTATACTAATGGGCTTGCAAGGGGAAGATCCTGTGACAACAGATACTCGATTGATTGCTCAAAAAGTTCAAAATATTAAGGACACGCATCATATATTATTGGATGGCGTACATGAGATTGATTTCAACTACAACGATCATCTAGTTTTTTTAAAAGATAAAAGTTTACCTTATCATCCCAATGCAATGCAATTTGTGGTTGAATTAAAGGACACTGTAAAAACCTATACATATTATTCTGTTGGGGGTGGATTCATTGAAACAGAAGCCTCTGAAGATGGTTTAGAATTAGGAAATATAATAGAAGATAAAAAGGAAACAAATGTCGAAGTGCCTTTTAATTTTTTCCATACCGAGGATTTAATACACTGGTGCATTAAAACTGGTTTACCTATTTCTGATATTGTTAGAGAAAACGAAAAGCAATTACATACTGAGCAAGCATTAGAAGAAGGATTAGATCGTTTATGGAAAACAATGTTAGATTGTATATATAAAGGTGTACATGCAAATGGGATTTTGCCCGGAGGATTGCAAGTGCGCAGAAGAGCTGCTGATTTGAGTGCTAGGTTATTAAAGCAAGACAATGATGTGGATAAGGCAGCTAAATTAGCCAATGAAGATGCGCAAACGATGGAGGCATGGATGCAACAAATTCAAAGTGGCGGCGGGGACTTTTCTTATATACTAGACTGGGTTAGTTGCTTTGCATTGGCAGTGAACGAAGAGAATGCAAGTTTTGGTAGGGTAGTGACTGCACCTACAAATGGCGCTGCGGGTGTGATTCCTGCAGTGTTGATGTATGCGATTAATTTTTGTAATAAAGGAAGTCAACAAGACATTCATAAATTTTTATTAACAGCAAATGCGATAGGTATTTTGTTTAAAAATGGTGCTACTATTTCTGCAGCAATGGGTGGATGTCAAGCAGAGATTGGTGTATCATCAGCAATGGCAGCAGCAGGTTTAACAGAATTATTAGGCGGCAACCAAAGACAAGTTTTAATGGCAGGTGAAATTGCTATGGAACATCATTTAGGTTTAACCTGTGATCCGGTGGGTGGATTGGTTCAAATACCTTGTATTGAACGCAATACAATGGGTGCGATTAAGGCCATTACAGCTGCGCAATTGGCATTACAAAGTAAACCAGAATATGCTTTGGTAAGTTTGGATAAAGTGATTCATACCATGTGGCAAACCGCATTGGATATGAATGTGAAATACAAAGAGACTGCGGATGGTGGATTGGCCATGCAGATTCCAATTGGATTAGCGGAATGTTAATCAATTATAATTTGATTAAACAAGTATCAATGTTGAATTTCGATTAAGCTTCTATTGCAGCCTCATCAACCAAACTAAAATCTTGGATCACATTGTACAATGTCCCACGTTCAATTGGTGTTCTTTTTGCTTGTTTGATTAAGCGAACCAATTCCAAAGTGGTCATAGCAGGATTTTGTTCTTCACTACCAGCCATAGAGTAAATCTTAGTGGTATCATCGATGGTACCATCAATATCATTTACACCATAACTTAAGGTCAATTGTGCCACCTGTCTTCCTAACATTGGCCAGTAGGCTTTGACATGTGGGAAATTATCTAAATACAATCTTGAGATGGCGTACATTTTTAAATCTTGGAGCATGGTAGATTCTGGCACATCATGCATTTCATTGTCTTTGTTTCTAAACTTAAGCGGGATGAATGTATTGAATCCTTTTGTTTTGTCTTGTAATTGTCTTAAGCGTTCCATATGGTCTACACGGTGCTCGTATTTTTCGATATGGCCATACAATAAAGTAGCATTGCTATGCATACCAAGTTCATGCGCAGTTTGGTGAATTTCCAACCATCCATTGGCATCCACTTTATCGTCACAAATAATGGTACGAACATCAGGATGAAAAATTTCGGCACCTCCACCAGGTAAAGAATCCAATCCTGCTTCATGTGCTAAACGCATCCCTTCTTGAATAGATACTTTTGCTTTGCGGAACATATAATCCAGTTCGACCGGGGTAAATGCTTTGATATGTAATTCGGGACGATGTGCTTTGATGGCACGCATTAAGTCCAAGAAAAATGCTAAAGTTAATTTAGGATGTACACCACCAACAATATGTACTTCTGTTACTGGCTTTCCATCATAAGAACGAACAATATCCATCATTTGGTCTATTGTTAATTCCCATCCTTCTTCTTTATGCGCGTATAATTTTGAATAGGAACAAAACTTACAAGAGAAGACGCAGACATTGGTTGGTTCAATATGAAAATTGCGATTGAAATAAGTAATATCACCGTGCAATTCATTTCTTTTCCAATTGGCCAATGCGCCTACATAGGGAAGGGATGATTTTTCGAACAAGGCAACCCCATCTTCAAAACTGATACGTTCGTTTTGAATGATTTTTTGACCAATGGTTTTTAAAATTGGATCTGCTTGCGCATCTACAACCACTTGAATTTGTGCCTTGTTCATATACTATGAAATTAGGCCACAAAGTTAGTCAATAAGCACTTGATTACCATCTTATGTTTAAAGTCTTTCCTTATAATTAGAATAAGCTTTAACCTATTAAAATACCTGCGATACTTGCAGACAAATAAGAGGCCAATGTTCCAGCCAAAAGGGCTTTAAGGCCTAATTCGGCAAGGTCTTTACGGCGTGTTGGGGCAAGTTCTCCAATACCACCAATTAACATACCTACACTGCTAAAATTGGCAAAACCACAAATAGCGATACTCACAATCAACAAACCTTTTTCGGTTACAATTGGGATCACTTTGCTGGTTAAACTTTTAAACGCAACAAATTCATTGATGGTTAATTTTTGGCCTAATAAAGTTGCTGCATTTTGTATATCCACAGTTGGGATACCCATTGCCCAAGCCATTGGATAAAATAATTTACTAAAAATAAAGTTCAAGCTTAAATCTAGATTGGCACTAAAAAGATGTCCAATTTTTAATAAGCTCCAATCCACTAAAGCAATTAATGCAATAAACCCAATCAACATTGCAATCACGTTCATGGCAATTTTAAAACCATCTCCTGCACCGTGTGTGATGGCGTCAATTGTATTGCTATACTGACTCTTTACTTCTAAAGTAACTTTACCCATTGTTTGAGAAACTTCTGTCTCTGGGAATAATATTTTTGCAATGACCAAAGCACCAGGTGCGGCCATCAAACTTGCTGTGATTAATTTTGGTGCTAAATCCATACCTGCTTGTGCACCCATGTTTGCGTATACCACTAATATACCACCTGCGATACAAGCCAAGCTACCACTCATGCTCGCTAAGATTTCACTTTTTGTCATTGTTGGTAAATAGGGACGAATCATCACCTGTGCTTCTACCTGTCCTACAAAAGCACTCGCCACATTACTCAATGCTTCTGCGCCACTTACACGCATGATAAAATTCATTGCTTTGGCAATCACCGATATGATGCGTTGCATGATACCAAAATGATAAAACAAAGCAACTAACACACATACTAAAATAATGGTAGCTGTAACGTTGAAGGCAAACACAAAACCACCATTGGTAAAATCGGTTGCCCCGGCAGGACCCATTGCGGCAACACCTCCGTATACAAATGCTGCACCTTGACGGGCAAATTCCTCAATCTTACCCATGCCTTTCCCTAAAATTTGAAAGAATCTTGTAATAGCTGGTATTTTTAAGATCAAAATACCAATGGTTAACTGAAGGGCTAAGCCACTAAGTACTAAGCGGTAGTTAATTCTTTTTTTATTGTTAGAAAACAAAAAAGCAATCATTAAAATCAGTACTATGCCTATCAAGCCTTGGAATCTTGCCATGGGTTTTATTTAGAGCAGAAAGGTAATTAATTTATTGTTATTTTTTGATTGCAGGAAATAAAAAATCCCACTCAGTTGGATGAGCAGGATTTTATATAAGTTGTTGTATCAATTACATATGAGACTGGATCTTCTTGTCTAAAACAGCCTTTGGAACTGCTCCGATTTGCTTGTCTACTACTTGACCACCTTTCACAAAAAGGATTGCAGGGATTGAAGTGATACCAAAGTTAGTACTCAATGTAGGATTCACATCCACATTCACTTTACCAATATTCACTTTTCCTTCGTACTGAACTGCTAATTCTTCGATAACTGGTCCAATTGCACGACATGGTCCACACCATTCTGCCCAAAAATCGATTACACTTAGTTTGTCACTTTCAATCACTGTTTGTTGAAAGTTCGCGTCTGTAAATTCTAATGCCATAATTGTATATTTATATTTTTCTTGTTCTTTTATTCTTGTAGTACAAAATTAGCTCCAAACTTTAATATCTGCCATCTTGACTTTTCCACTTAAAAATCCCTCATTGGGGACAATTAGTTGGCTAGTTTTACTTGAACGTTTAGTTCTGGGTTCAGGTCTAAGAATTGTACAAATTCGTCATTGATCAAAAACCCTTTGTCAATCGTCAATAAACTTGCAGCTATTTGCTCTCTTGGTTCTACAAAAGTGATTTTTAGAGAAGTCCTACCTGGGTTTGCTTTAATGTTCTTCTCAAAAAATTCAATCATATCGGCTCTTAGATTCGCTGGATGCAAACTCAATTCCACTGTTCGGGTTTGCATTTGCTTCACCGTTTCTAAAAGCGATATGGTTTGCAACTTAAATTCAAAATTATTCGGTTGGTTGAATCTAACTCTAAAAGAACCATTGATACAGACTTTTTGTCCCACTTCTAAATAGTTCTGAAATTTCACATAATCCTCGCTCCATAATATAAAGTCTGTCTTGCCTGTAAAATCTTCAATCGCAAATGATCCAAAGTTTTTTCCAGTTTTAGTGATCCTATGTTGCACTTCTGTGACTAAACCTGCTAGCTTAAAGTTTTTTCCTAGGTTATTGGGGAAACTAATCAAGTTGTCTTTTACCTCGTTGTATTCGTTGATTGGCGTGAAAGCATAATGCTTCAATTCAAAATTAAAATGATCCAATGGGTGTCCACTCATGAACATACCCGTGATATCTTTCTCATGGTCTAATTTTTCGGTCAATGTCCATTCTTCACAAAGTGCTAATTTAGGAATAGGCACTTGCATGGCAGATGGTAAATCACCAAAAAGGGTATTGGTAGATCCAGTGGTCATGGATTGAATCGCTTGCGCATAGGCAATTAATTTTTCCATCCCATTCGTACGATCTCCATCACCTGTATTAAAATATTGTGCACGGTGGTATTCAGGGAAACAATCAAAAGTGCCTGAGTAGGCTAAACTTTCTAATGATTTTTTATTCACTGCTCTTGATAATACACGTTTGATAAAATCAATCATGGTCTCAAAATGTCCGCCTTTATTTCGCTCAATGATAATGGCTTCAATAGCTGCTTCACCAACCCCTTTTAATCCACCTAATCCAAATCGAATCTCTCCATTTTTATTGACAGAGAAGCCTTGTAATGATTCATTAATATTCGGACCCAATACTTTTATGCCCATGCGTTTGCACTCTTCCATAAAGAAGGTGATTTTATCGATACTACCTGCATGGTTTAAAACAGCAGACATATATTCTCCAGGATAATGTGCTTTTAAGTAGGCTGTTTGATAAGCCACATAAGCATAACAAGTTGAGTGTGATTTATTGAATGCGTATTGTGCAAAAGCCTCCCAGTCTGTCCAAATTTTATCCAAAGCTTTTTCTGGATGGCCATTCTTGACAGCGCCTTCCACAAACTGGGCTTTCATTTTATCCAATACCGATTTTTGTTTTTTACCCATTGCTTTACGCAATACATCCGCATCTCCTTTAGTAAAGCCAGCAATCTTTTGACTTAGCAACATCACTTGCTCTTGGTAAACTGTGATACCATAAGTGTCCGCCAATATTTCCTCCATGATTGGAAGGTCATATTGAATGGTTTCACGACCATGTTTACGTTCAATGAAATTAGGGATATAGGCCATCGGACCTGGTCGGTACAAGGCGTTCATTGCGATTAAGTCGGCAAATTTATCGGGCTTTAATTCACGTAAATATTTTTGCATGCCCACACTCTCAAACTGGAATGTCGCATTGGTTTCTCCTCTTTGGTATAAATGAAAAGTTTTTTCATCGTCTAAAGGAATCGTATCCAAGTCGATGGTGATACCATGGTTTTGTTTGATTAACTGTAAAGCAGTTTTTAAAATAGAAAGGGTCTTTAAACCCAAGAAGTCCATTTTAATTACACCTGCTTCTTCTATGACTGAGCCTTCAATCTGCGTCACCCATAAAGTAGAATCTTTTGCTGTGGCAACCGGCATGATTTCAGTCAAGTCACTTGGTGCAATGATGATACCTGCAGCGTGAATACCCGTGTTACGAATAGATCCTTCTAAACGTTCTGCTTCATGCAATACGGCCGCTCTTAAATCATTGCCTGCATAAATTTCTCTTAGCTTTTTTATATTGTCAATATCATCGGACTGATACCCTTCTTTTTCGGCTAAAGATTTTTCTCCTTCTTTAACAGTGATAGGTGCATGCAAACAACGATTGAGTTCGGTGCCGGGTTTATCTGGAACTAGTTTTGCTAATAAGTTGGATTCGGATAAAGGCAAATCCATCACACGTGCTACATCCTTGATACTGCTTTTAGCCGCCATCGTACCATAAGTAATAATTTGTGCAACTTGTTCCTTACCGTATTTTTCTACCACATAATCAATTACTTTTTGACGGCCTTCATCATCAAAGTCCGTATCAATATCGGGCATGCTCTTACGATCCGGATTTAAGAAACGCTCAAATAGTAATTGGTATTTAATTGGGTCAATATTAGTGATGCCTATACAATAAGCCACCACAGAGCCTGCTGCAGATCCACGACCTGGACCCACAAACACATCCATCTCACGTCCTGCTTTAATGAAATCACTTACAATTAAAAAGTAACCAGCAAAACCCATGGTTTGAATGGTGAATAATTCGAAATCTATTCTTTCCTGAATTTCTGCCGTGATGGCATCGTATCTTTTATGTGCACCTTCCCAAGTGATATGTTTTAAAAATTCCCACTGATTCATATTCGCTTCCTTATGAATCTGAAAACTTTTTGGAATAGGGAAAGCGGGTAGGAGGATGTCTTTCTTTAAATTCAAAACCTCCACTTTATCTACAATTGCATTGGTGTTGTCAATAGATTCAGGGATATCACTAAATAACTCAATCATTTCGGATTGGGTCTTGAAATAAAATTTATTATTTGGGAACTTGAATCTTCTATTTTTAATTTGAAGTTCGTCGTTTACAAAATCATCGAATCCTGGGGTGGATTGTTTTTCGCCTGTGTTAATACATAATAAGATATCATGCGCATTGGCATCATCTTCATTAATATAATGACTATCGTTGGTGGCAATCACACTTACTTTATGTTTCTTTGAAAATTTGAGTAAGGTATTGTTGATGAGCTCTTGTTCTGGTATTTCATGTCTTTGGATTTCGATATAATAATCGTCTCCAAATAAATCCAACCACCATTTAAATTCTTTCTCTGCTGCTTCTTCACCATCTCTTAAAATAGATTGTG
>CAMCQV010000062.1 GCA_945877085.1 Chitinophaga pinensis | reverse complement strand
ATATAATATATTTTATAACACAAATTTGAAACTATTCAAATGCATAAACAGTGATAATTATCACATTAACTATATATTTTTTAGAAAAATATTAAGTTGGTTGTTCTTTTTTTGCAAAGTACCTTACCAGGTTTGCTTTGCCTTTATGGAATGGGCCCTCTTCTAAATCAATTTCGATTTCTACTGCTTGAATACAATTCAAAGATGCAAAATCTTGTTTTAATTGATTTAGACTGTAAAGTTGCTCTATGTCTTTTGGGCCACCAGAAGCATTATTGATTTGTGCTTTAGAAAAAGCTTCTATTATAAGTACACCGCCTGGCAATAAAGCATCTATCATTTTCTGATGAAAAGCAATTCTTTCATTTTCTGGTAAGTGCACATATATTAAACCAATAGCAGCATATTGCTTATTTGCTTTAAAATCATTTAGTTCTAATACATCATATTTGATTGTAACATCATTGGCTTCAGCAAGTTGGAGTGCCTTTTCTTGAGCAACACTACTATAATCAAACGCGTCAACCTTCCATCCTAACTTGGCAGCATACACTGCATTTCGGCCTTCTCCTTCTGCAGGCATTAATAGGGAAGCCGGAACTAATGCATCAATTATAGACTTAAAATATAGATTGGGTGCTTTACCGTAAACTGTCTCGTGTGTTGCATATCGTTGATTCCAAAAATCTTTCATCGCTTAGTGTTTAGATATTAAAAATAACTTTATTGTTTTTGAATAAAGTGATATTTATCACTTAGTGTTTTTAACTGAAATCCTAAATTTACTTTCTAAAAGTAAAAATATGAGCATAAAACATCAAGTTCTTATTATTGGCGGGGGAAATGCAGGAATTACCGTTGCTGCACAATTAAAGAGAAAAGATAAAAATTTAGATATTGCTATCATAGAGCCAAGTGAGGTACATTACTACCAACCTGCATGGACGATGGTAGGTGGCGGATTTTATGACATCAATGATACCGTACATGCAGAAGCAGATCAAATCCCGGCTGGTGTAGAGTGGATAAAAGATTTCGTGGTAAGTTTTGATCCAAATCAAAATTCAATCACTTTGAAAAATGGGAGCAATGTACATTATGACTATTTAGTCGTTGCTCCTGGCATTCAATTAAATTGGAATGAAATTAAAGGATTAGAAGAAAACATTGGAAAAAATGGCGTTTGCTCTAATTATAGTTTTAAAACTGCACCTTATACATTTGAATGTCTAAAAAATTCTAGATCAGGCCGAGCGATTTTTACAAGCCCACATACGCCGGTTAAGTGCGGTGGCGCACCTCAAAAAATCATGTATATCGCAGCAGATTATTTTAAGCGTAATCATTTATCAAATAAAGTTCAGGTAGAGTTTTGGTCTGGTGGTACAAAATTATTTGGGGTAAAGAAATTTGAAGATGCACTTAATAAAGTAATTGCAAAATTTCATATCAAAGAAAACTATTACAACAAATTAGTAGAAATTGATGGTGCTAATAAAAGAGCAAAATTTGTTGGATTCGGAGAACAAAATAAAGAGGTAGAAACATGGATCGATTATGAAATGTTACACGTAACGCCACCACAGTCTGCTCCTGATTTTGTAAAAAATAGCCCTTTAGCCAATGCGGCAGGTTGGGTGGATGTTGACAAGCATAGTTTACAGCATGTTCAATACAAAAACATATTTTCTCTAGGTGACGCGTCTTCTTTGCCTACGGGTAAAACGGGTGCAGCTATCAGAAAGCAAACACCCATCTTAGTACAAAACTTATTAGCTGTTATGAAAGGCAATACAATAGAGGGGCATTACAATGGATATAGCAGCTGCCCTTTAATTACCGGACGTGGCAAATTAATCTTAGCCGAATTTGATTACGATAATAATCCGCAAGAAACTTTCCCATTCAATCAGGCAAAAGAAAGATGGAGCATGTTTATCTTAAAAAGATATATTCTTCCATTTTTATATTGGACTCAGATTTTGAAAGGAAAAATGTAAATCTGATTTTAATATTTTTATACATTTAATTGGGTAGGTGACATTTATCACCTACCTTTTATTTTATATACAGCACCTTTGTGTCAAATTTAAGCATATGGAATTAACAGTAATAATTGGATATATTGCCTCAGTATTAATTGGCATTTCTTTAGGCCTAATTGGTGGTGGTGGAAGTATTTTAACAGTACCTGTATTAGTTTATCTTTTTGCAGTCGATGCTGTGACCGCTACTGCCTATTCTTTATTTATTGTAGGTGCTAGTAGTTTAGTGGGTGCATGGCCAAAATACAAACAAGGTTTTGTGAATTTAAAGACAGCGATCATTTTTGGTATTCCTTCCATTGTATCTGTTTATGCAACTAGAAAATATTTAGTGCCTTCAATCCCTTCTGAATTAGGCAATATCGCTGGAATTGAAATTACAAAATCATTATTAATGATGATGTTGTTTGCGGTATTGATGGTAGCAGCTTCTTTTTCTATGATACGTTCTAAATCAACAAAAGAAGAGACAATTGAAGGAGAACAGTCTTTTAATTATCCAATGATTTTACTAGAAGGTGCATTAGTAGGTGTGTTAACTGGTCTAGTAGGTGCTGGTGGTGGATTTTTAATTATCCCTGCACTTGTTATGTTAAGTAAACTTCCTATGAAGCAAGCTGTCGGAACTTCCTTATTAATCATCGCAGCAAAGTCGTTAATTGGATTCACTGGAGACCTAAGTAACAGAACGATGGATTGGACCTTATTACTTTCGGTTACTGCACTTGCTATTACTGGTATTTTTATTGGTGATAAGTTAAGCAAAAAAATAGATGGCAATAAACTTAAAAAAGGCTTTGGTTGGTTTGTCTTGGTTATGGGTTTATACATAATCGCACAACAGTTGTTTTTTCCTACTGGAGGCGGACATTAATACAAAACAATTAAATAGATGTTAAAGCCATTTCTTTTTAGTTTGGCCTGCGTTTTCATTTTTAATTCAAACTTGAAAGCCCAGCACCAGGAATTAAATGAAGCACCCAAACTTTGGGGGAAGTCTCAGAAAGCAGTTGATTCAAGTAATTTATTGTATCGTTTCCAAATGGGCAGCATGCATGGACATTTGAGAACATTTTTCAGTAGTACTGACAATAAAAATAGTGCTGTTGAATATGCACAAGCAATAGGTGGTGGTATTCAATTTATCTCAAAACCTTTATATAATTTTCATGTAGGCGTGAGTGGTTTTTTTGTATACGATGCGTTTTCATCGGATTTAACTAAACCCCATCCTTTATCTAACACTTTGAATAGATATGAACTTGGCTTATTTGATATTACCAATCCGGCTAATAAATCAGATATCGATCGTTTAGAAGAATTATATATTCAATATCAAAAAACCAACCTGACTGTTACTATAGGTAAACAACTTTTAAACACCCCTTTTATAAACCTACAGGATGGCAGAATGCGTCCCACAGAAGTACAAGGTATTTGGGGTCAATATGAACATAAAAAAAATAAATTTTACGGAGGCTGGTTGAATCGATTTTCACCAAGGGGTACTGTAGAATGGTATAAAACTGGTGAATCTATTGGTATTTATTCGGTGGGGGTTAATACGGATGGCAGTAAATCTGGCTATAAAGATGCACTTGAATCTAAAGGAGTTGCACTTGTTGGTACAGAGCTAGACCTAAAGAATAATTTTCAACTTCAGGTTTGGAATCAGTATGTGGAAAATATTTTTAATAGTAGTTTATTACAAGTAGATAAAATTCCTTCAACAAATGCTCCATATTATTATGGCCTGCAAATCGTACGACAAAATGTGGTGAATAACGGAGGTAACGAAGCTGTTGAGAAAACATATTTTAATCCTAGTCAATCTTCATTGGTCATTGGCGCTAGAATTGGTAAAAAATTAGGACAATGGGACCACTCGTTCAATTTTACAAGAATTAACAAACAGGGTCGATATTTAATGCCTAGAGAGTGGGGTCGTGATCCATTTTATACTTTTTTATTAGGTGAAAGGAACGAAGGCAATGGAGATCTAAATGCGTACGTAATAAAATCCAAATACACCGCTAAAAAGATCCCTTTAAAAATTAATTTGGGTATTGGTTATTATGATTTAGCAGATATAAAGGATTATGCAATGAACAAGTATGGCTTTCCTGCTTATATGCAATACAATATAGATACACGTTATGCATTTTCAGGATTTTGGAAAGGCTGGGAACTACAAGTCATCTATTTTTACAAAGACGCTGTTGCAGATACCTATGACAATCCAAAATACTATATCAATAAAGCTGATATGGGACATTTTAACTTGATTCTTAATTTTCATTTTTAACTTTTTGAGGAAAAGCTGGAAGATTGTGATAAAAGTCACCTAATTTATAATGAAATTGGTGGATTTTCCATGTCCAAAATGATTTTATTCATGAAAAAAAACAATGCAGACCGTAGGAATTTTATTAAAAATGCCGCTGTTTTAGGATTTGGAGTTCCGGCTTCATTAACTACAATTAGTAAAGTCCACGCTAATACAAATAACAGTATGGATCAGGTAGCTGATTCAAATGAGGCAAATACGCAAGCTGAAAATGAATTTAGCATTTTCATCACTACCGATTTACATGCACAGATTCATACTCATGACGAGTTCTTTTGGGAAAATGAAAAAGCTGTATACAAAAAAAGAGGTGGCCTGGCGGTTCTTAAAACAATGGTTGATCAATTAAGGGCTAGTCATCCACAAAATATTTTATACGATGGTGGAGATTATTTTCATGGACATGGTGTAGCATCTTTGTCGGAAGGTGAAGCCTTAATACCATTAATGAATGCCTTTAATTATGATTTAATTTTACCTGGCAACTGGGAAGTGGTTTATAAAAAGAAGAAGATGCTCTACGATATGGGGCATGCTACAGCAGCTAAAATTTGTGCAAACATGTGGCACAAAACAAATGATGCAGAAAATGGCACTTTAATTTACGCTCCTTATTGGATTAAATATATTGCGGGTGCTAAAGTTGGATTTATTGGCTATACAGATCATTTAGTTCCAAAGAGACAATCTCCTGCTTACAGTGAAGGTATTGGCTTTACACATGCAACAGACAATGTTGCTAAGTATATCAAATACTTGAAAGAAGTTGAAGGTTGCGGTATTATTTTTGTGGTTACCCATATGGGTTTAGCACAGCAGGTTGGCTTAGCGAACGATCCAAGGGTAGAAGGTGCAGATTTTATTTTAGGGGCGGACACTCATGAACGTGTACGTGTCCCAATACAAGGAAAATATACAAAAGTATTTGAATGTGGGGCATTTGGTTCTTTCTTAGGAAAACTAGATATCAAAGTTGAAGATGGAAAAATTGGTACTTATACATATGAATTGATGGATGTAGATCCTGAAAAATATCCTGCAGATAAAAAAACATTGGCATTAGTAGAAAAAGCAGCAGCACCTTATCAAGATAAAATGAATCAAGTGATAGGTTAT
The DNA here is from genome assembly GCA_945877085.1 of Chitinophaga pinensis. Taxonomy (GTDB): domain Bacteria; phylum Bacteroidota; class Bacteroidia; order Chitinophagales; family Chitinophagaceae; genus Sediminibacterium; species Sediminibacterium pinensis_G. The sequence continues at coordinate 4,431 of CAMCQV010000062.1, read as the reverse complement.
TCTTCAACGCCATTGGTTCGATATTTTGTTTTAGAAACACCTATGGATAATTTAATCACAGATGCAGTGATGTGGAAGTTTAAACCAGACATTGCTTTAAGTAATGGATTTAGATTTTGTCAACCACTAGCTGTACCAGAAAATAAGAATCAAGTGGCTATTACCAATGAGTTTTTATGGAATATGCTTCCAGTAGATTCAACTGCTAAAACAGGGGAAGTAACCGGATTGCAAATTTTAGACTGGTTAGAAAAAGAATTAGAAAATGCATTTGCAATTGATCCGAGTAAACGTTTTGGCGGCTGGTTTGTACGTTTTGCTGGTATGGAAGTCAATTGTACAATTGGTAAACCAAAAGGGCAAAGAGTCAATTGGGTAAAAATAAAAGGACAAGCCTTAGATAAAAACAAATTGTATAAAATTGTGGCTTGTGAAAGAGAAGGAGATCCAAATGATACTTTATGTAGAATAGAAAAAGTAACAAACCCAATTGCTACAAATACAAGTTTACACGAAGTGATCAAATCTTATTTAGCAAGTAATTCGCCTGTAGCACCTAAGCTAGAAGGTAGAACAATCGCAACAGATCAATCACCTACATTATTGACACAATTACAAGGGACTACTTATCAATTTAGATAGATGAAAAATTTATTTGAACTTCAATTTTTAGAAAACATTAAACGTATAAAATTAAATTAATGAAAAAACAATATCTAGTACTACTTGGTATCATTGCATTAATTGGTATTTACTTTTTAGTAGGATTTATTAGTGGGGATTATTTTAAAATAGATGGCACAGTTGCCAAAACAGATAGCACTTGGGTAGGACCTAGTATTTATTTAGACAATACAACCGTGGGTGAAGAACGTGAATTGGTTATTTATGGACAAGATTTAATTGCACATACTTCTAAATACCTTGGACCTAAAGGATCTGTTGCTCAAATTACCAATGGGATGAATTGCCAAAACTGTCACCTACAAGCCGGCGCTAAAGCATGGGGTAATAATTACGCTGCCGTATTTTCTACCTATCCCAAATTTAGAGACAGAAGTGGACAAATAGAAAGCATCTACAAGCGTGTTGCTGACTGTATGGAAAGAAGTTTAAACGGTACTGCTGTAGATAGCAATAGTAGAGAGTTTAAAGCAATCTACACTTATATCAAATGGCTAGGACAAGATGTTGAAAAAGGTCAGAAGCCTCATGGATCAGGTATAGAAAAATTAGCTTACTTAGATCGAGCAGCTGATCCCAAAAAAGGACAAATTGTATACACCGCACAATGTCAAAGTTGTCATGGTGCAAATGGAGAAGGCCAATTCACCTTAGATGAATTAGAATATGCTTATCCACCACTTTGGGGACCACATAGTTACAACGATGGTGCTGGTTTATTTAGGATAAGTAATTTTGCAGGTTATATAAAAAATAACATGCCTTATCTATTAACCTCACATGCAGCTCCTAAATTAACAGAAGAAGAATGTTGGGATGTAGCTGCCTATGTCAATAGCCAACCGAGGCCTCATAAAGACCAATCAAAAGATTGGCCTAAATATGATAAAAAGCCATTAGATTTTGCTTTTGCGCCATATGCAGATAGTTTCTCAGAGAATCAACATAAATATGGACCTTATAAGCCCATTAAAAAATTTTATAGTAAATAAATAAAAACCCAATCAACATGATCGAACAAATTCAACAACCTTGGCCATGGTATGTTGCCGGTATTATCATCGGTTTAATTGTGCCAGCATTACTTATTTTAGGTAATAAATCTTTCGGTATCTCATCTAATTTAAGACATGTATGCGCTGCATGTTTTCCAGCAGACATCAAGTTTTTTAAATACGACTGGAAAAAAGAAATCTGGAATTTCTTTTTTGTAGGAGGCATTTTTTTAGGCGCTTTTTTAGCGAATCACTACTTAATGACCAACGCGCCAATTGAAGTGAGTCCAGCATTGCAGTCAGAGTTAGCGCAATACGGAATTAGCAATTTCAATTATATGCTACCTTCAGAATTATTCAGCTTTGAAGCCCTATTCACAGTTCGTGGTTTTATTATGATGGTGGTAGGTGGTTTCTTAGTGGGTTTTGGCACTAGGTATGCAGGTGGATGTACTTCTGGACATGCTATCATGGGCTTGAGTAATTTACAATGGCCTTCTCTTGTTGCAACAATATGCTTTATGGCAGGAGGATTCTTTATGGCCAATATTATTTTACCTTGGATTTTATCCTTATAAAAAATTAAACAATGAACAACGAAAGAGTACAAAATATAGATAGCAACACCGCTTGTGTGAATGCATCGGAACAACAACATCCAGGTTGGTATAATTTAAAATATACAGCAGTAGGTATATTATTCGGTATTGTATTTGTAAAAGCAGAGATCATTTCTTGGTTCAGGATTCAAGAGATGTTTCGCTTACAAAGTTTCCATATGTTTGGCGTGATTGGAACTGCAGTAGTAGTAGGGGCCATTTCGGTTTTCTTAATTAAGAAATTCAATGTCAAAACAATTCATGGAGAAGTGATCAAAATTGCAGATAAAGAATTCAATAAAGGTCAAATATATGGAGGTTTATTATTTGGATTTGGCTGGGCTTTAACAGGTGCTTGTCCTGGACCTTTATTTGCGCATATTGGTGCTGGATTCTATGCTATATTAGTTGTAATTCTAAGCGCCATTGCAGGTACTTGGACTTATGGTTATTTTAAAGAAAAGCTACCGCATTAAAATAATTTTCAAACTATTGAAAATAAAAGGCCTCGTTTTACGAGGCCTTTTATTTTATGCAACTATACTTGTCTTTATTTTTTAATCCACTCAAAACTGTTTCTATGGAGTATAATCCAGCCATTGTTTTCCATCTTCTTCATTAATCGACTTATCACTTCTCTTGAACTATTCAAATCAGTAGCAATTTCTTGGTGGGTTAGTTTAATGGAAGGGCCGAATTTGTCAACCTGCTTCTTTAAATAAAATTCCAACCGCTCATCCATATTTTTAAAAGCAACTTCATTCACTGTTTTCAACAATTCCTCATATCTAGTTCGGTAGGTCTTAATTACAAAATAATGCCAGCTCTTAAATTCACTTAGCCACTTATCCATAAACTTAATTGGAATAGAAATCAAAGTCACATCTGTCATGGCTTTCGCTAACACTTGACTTTGTTCTGCTTGAAAGCTACAAACCATAGATACTGCACATGCTTGACCTGGTGAAATATAATACATAAAGTACTCGTCTCCTTCTTCATCTTCCTGATACAATTTAACCGTACCATCTATCACCATCATGGTTGAACGAATATTTTGTCCCACTTTTAATAAGGCGGTACCTGCTTGTACTTCTTTGATTTCTGCATTTTCTAGGATTGCATCATACAATCCCTCTTCTAGGTTGGGAAACAGTACTTTTAATTCCGACTTTGTTATCATACTGCAATTTAAGCCATTTTATTTTTCCTTGGCTTATAAATAAATGAAAAAAATATCGCTGTAATTAATATGCCAATTCCACCTGAAGTTAATTTAGCGAGTATAGGCGCTGCAGCGCCTTGTGCGTTGTAAATACCCCATAAAGCCCATGCCACCACTAAAGCAAATTCAAACACTTTGAATTTGCTTAACATGAGCACAGCAAGCACAATTGCAATCAATATCATGGTAGCACTCCAATAAGCTGGTGCGATGTTCCATGCAGTCCATTTATAAGCAACCAATAAAGCCGTGATATTGGCAATGGTGGCAACAGAGATCCAACCTAAGTATACTATAAATGGCGTTTGTAAAATGAATCGCTGAGTCAAAGTTAAATCATGTGCCATTGATTTAGTTTTAAAAAACAATTGAATAAGCGTGCTTATAAACAATAACATGATCAGCACAGATAATTCAATTTGTAAATAATGCCATGCCACAATCCAAGCCATATTGAAAACGCATGTCAATAAAAAATAAGTATTGATGCGTTCAATGAATGCAAACGCTTTTGGATATTGTACTTGCTTCAGTGTGTAATAAGTATAGCCAATGCAATAAGAGAACAACAATAAATAAATGACGCCCCAGATAGAAAATGTAAAGCCTGCTGGTACAAATGCATTGGGATAAAATGCAGATATCTGGCCAGTATTATACCCATTGATTGGTAAAATATTGGCCAGCGCATTCACTGCAATCATACCTACAAATAGCAACCAGGTGATGATTATTTTCATTTTAAATATTTATTGAACCAATTGATATGTGCATTATGACGATGCACAATATAACTTGGTACACGTATGCCGTGGTTTTGATTTGGATAGATGATCAGTTCTGTTGGAATACCTTCTGATTTAAATGCTTGATACATTTGTTCAGCGCCAATGACAGGCACATTAAAATCTGCTTGACTTGCCATGAA
>CAMCQV010000061.1 GCA_945877085.1 Chitinophaga pinensis | reverse complement strand
CTAAAACCGGCTACTGGGATACTTTCTGTATCGGCAAATAGTTCAAAATTTTCGGGTAAAACAGTAATGGAGTCACTATGGCTCATCCACACCTGGCTATTGTCTGGGATATGCTTAAAAATGATATCGTCTTTTTTAATACGCAATTGGGCACGGCCATATTCGCGTTTATTGGACTTTTCTACTTTCCCGCCAAAGTTTTTAGCACTCAATTGGGCGCCATAACAAATGGTTAAAAGGGGCAGTTTGGCTAAAATAGCTTGTATATCCACATTGGGAGCTTCGTCTTCGTTCACACTAGCAGGAGAACCGCTTAGAATCACCCCTTTTAAATGTTCATCAAATACGATTGCATTATGAAAGGGTTGAATTTCGCAGTAAACATTGGCTTCTCTAACTGCTCTTGCAATTAACTGCGTGTATTGGCTACCAAAATCGAGGATTAATATTTTCTCAGTCATACAACGAAGATACAATGAAAATAGATGCCTATGAAAGGGAGTATTTCACATAGGGTGGGGACAAAAAAATCCCACCTCAGAGGGCAGGATTTCAATATTGTTTAGAAACGCTTTAGAGCGTATTCAATTACTTTTTCTTAACCACTTGCTTCACAGCAACGTGCTTAGCTAACTTGCTCTTTAAATTAGCAGCTTTGTTTTTGTGGATGATTCCACGCTTTGCTAATTTATCAATTTGAGAAACGATTGTTGGTAACTTCTCGTCGTAAGCTTTTTGTTCTTCTATTGTCTTTAAATCACGAATAGCGTTACGGGTAGTTTTACCATAATAACGGTTTCTATCGCGACGTTTAGTTGCTTGTCTTACATCTTTTTTTGTAGCCGAATGATTTGCCATGTACTAATTAATTTTCAGGAGGGCAAAGGTAAGGGACTTGTGCAAATATTAAAAATTAAAATGAAAAAAAATAAAAATTCAGTGTAATGAATTGAAATTCAATAAGTTATAATGAATCCAAAAACCCATTTTTAAACAATTTGAGTATAAATTGGGGAATATCTGCGAAAACACAAAAAATTGGGCTACTTATGTTCAAAATCTTACTTAGATTTTTAGCGCATTTTACTTTATTAATCAATCATTTAAACCGATATTTGCTAACCTAGTTTTACAAATAAACTTAAGGATATACAATGAAGGATTTTAGCTACATCACCAACTCCCATCCAGCCTTCATAGAAGGTTTGTACCAACAATTTTTAACTGATCCAGCATCAGTAGACCCAGATATCATTAAATTTTTTGAAGGCTTCGATTTTGCGATGCAAAACGGCACAACAGCACCTGCCTCGCAGGGCGCTCCATCCCCCTTATCTGATGTAAATGCGGATTGGGCCAATGAAATTAAAGTGTACCGTTTGATATTGGGCTACAGAAATAAAGGACATTTAATTGCTACCACCAATCCTATTCGTACAAGAAAGGATAGAGGTGCTAATTTGGATCTGTCCTGCTTCGATTTAACGGAGGCAGATTTAAATAAGACATTTCAGGTTGGCTCTATCATTGGTTTAGGTGCAACCACTTTAAAAAATATCCTTACTCATTTACAAAAAACGTATGCGCACAATTTGGGCATCGAGTTTAAATATATTTCTGATCAAAAAGTAATCGATTGGTTAACCGATGAATTTGAAAATAAATTCAGTCAACCAATTCCATTGGATCAGAAAAAACACATCCTTGAAAAATTAAATCAAGGAGTCATTTTCGAAAAATTCTTACATACTAAATACATTGGACAAAAGCGTTTCTCATTAGAAGGCGGGGAGTCTACGATTGCTGCATTGGATGCCATCATCAACACTGCAGGAGATCATGGTGTAGAAGAAGTAGTGATTGGTATGGCGCATCGTGGAAGATTGAATGTGCTTGCAAATATCTTGGGCAAAACCTATGAACAAATTTTTAGTGAATTTGAGGGTACTGCAGTATTAGATCAAACCATGGGTAGTGGTGATGTGAAATACCATATGGGCTTCTCTTCTGAAGTGACTACTTTCAGTAATAAAAAAGTGCATCTTAAATTAATGCCTAATCCTTCACACTTAGAAGCAGTAGATCCTGTAGTTTTAGGATTTGCGCGTGCTAAGTCGGATATATTATACAAGTCTGATGTTTCTAAAATATTACCTATCCTTATTCATGGAGATGCATCTGTAGCTGGTCAAGGGATTGTATATGAAATTTTACAGATGTGCCAATTGAATGGTTATAAGACTGGAGGTACAATTCACTTTGTAATTAATAATCAAATTGGATTCACAACAGATTTTGATGATGCAAGAAGTGCGAACTATTGTACCTCAATTGCTGCAATGGTTCAAGCGCCTGTAATACATGTGAATGGAGATGATGCTGAAGCAGTAGTTAAAGCGGTGCAAATTGCAACCACCTACAGACAGTTATTTAAGAACGATATTTTCATTGACATGGTTTGTTACAGAAAACATGGACACAATGAAGGGGATGATCCTAAATATACACAACCTCAATTATATAGCTTAATTGAAAAGCATAAGAATCCAAGAGAAACCTATGCTGAATACCTTTTACATAATGGAGAGGCAAGTGCGCAAGAATTAGCAAAGGAAATGGAAAAGAAATTCTGGTCCGATCTTCAAGCAAGATTAGATGAGGTAAAACAACATCCACTCCCTTATAAATACCAAGCACCAGAATTAGCTTGGGAAGCTATGCGTAAAGCAACCAACGAAGATTTTATTAGTTCACCTGATACTTCTATAACACCAGAAAAAGCGAAATCTATTTTTGATGCTTTAATGAAATGGCCATCTAGTTTTACGCCATTGAAAAAAGTGGACAAATTAATTCAAGAAAAAGTAAAATTATACGAGACAGAACAAAAAATAGATTGGGCTACTGGTGAATTAATGGCTTATGCATCTTTATTAGCAGAAGGCAAAACGGTTCGAATGAGTGGACAGGATGTGAAGCGTGGTACATTTAGTCATCGACATGCTGTTATCGTAGATGAAAATACCAACGAACAATTCAATCGCTTGAATCAGGTTGCAGAAGGACAAGAACCTTTTAGAATTTACAATTCATTATTGAGCGAGTACGGCGTACTTGGATTTGAATATGGTTATGCATTAGCAAACGCCGATGCTTTAGTGGTATGGGAAGCACAGTTTGGAGATTTCTCAAATGGTGCGCAAACAATCATTGACCAATTCATTGCAGCAGGGGAGCAAAAATGGCAACGTCAAAATGGAGTTGTGATGTTATTGCCACATGGCTACGAAGGCCAAGGTCCTGAACATAGTAGTGCAAGGTTAGAACGTTATTTACAATTGTGTGCAGAACACAATATGGTGATCACCAATGTAACGACTGCAGCAAACTTATTCCATGCTTTAAGAAGACAACTAGCATGGTCATTCAGAAAACCAATGATCAACTTCTCACCTAAGGCAAATTTAAGAAGCCCGGCCACATTTAGTCCGATGACTGATTTAACCAAAGGTGGATTCAAAGAAGTGATTGATGATACATTTGTACAAAAAGTAGAAGACGTTAAAAAAGTATTGTTCTGCTCTGGTAAGATTTATTATGAAATGGCAGAGCGTCAAAAAACAGAACAAAGAACAGATATTGCAATTGTACGTTTAGAACAATTATATCCATTGCCTGTGCAACAGATTACGGCATTGCATCAAAAATATGGTAAAGCTATTTGGTTCTGGGTACAAGAAGAACCTTTAAATATGGGTGCTGCAAGTTTCTTGCAAATGAATTTAAAGGCAATCAAATATGGTGTCATTAGTAGACAAGCAAGTGCTGCTACAGCAACTGGTTATGCTAAAGTGCATGCGAAAGAACAAAATGAAATAATAACAACTGCGTTTTCTATCTAAAATATTAAAACATGATTTCGATTAAAGTACCTACAGTAGGAGAATCTATCACAGAAGTAACTTTGTTAAAGTGGACTAAGCCAGAAGGTGCTTATGTAGATCGCGACGAAGTGATTGCAGAGTTAGAGAGTGAAAAAGCAACTTTCGAAGTGAACGCTGAACAAGCGGGTACATTGCACCATAAAGCAAAAGAAGGGGATAGTATTTTAATTGGAGATATCTTAGCAGATATTGATGAGACAGCAACGAAGCCAGCTGGCGAAGCGCCAAAGCCTGAACCTGTGGCAGCAGCTGCTCCTGCAGCTCCAACAGCTCCTTTGTCTTCTGCACCTGTAACAAGTGTGCCAAATAATGTAAAAGCAACACCCGTGGCAGCAGCCATCATCGCAGATAAAAAAGTAGACACCAATCAAATTAAGGCGAGTGGTTTTGCTGGAAAGATTACAAAAGTGGATGTATTGGATGCTTTAAATAATCCAGGTAAAATTCAGTTTGCTGGACAAGACTTATTCTCTCGCAATGTGCGTCCAGAAAAAATGTCTAATTTAAGAAAAACAATTAGCCGTCGTTTAGTTGAGGCAAAAAATACCACTGCCATGTTAACTACTTTCAATGAAGTAGATATGACTGGCATTATGCAGATCAGAAAACAATACAAGGATAAGTTTAAAGATGCACATGGTGTGAATTTAGGATTCATGAGTTTCTTTGCTAAAGCTTGTGCCATTGCTTTGACGGAGTGGCCTTCTGTGAATGCATTCATTGATGGAGACCAATTGTTATACCATGATTATGCAGATATTAGTATCGCTGTAAGTACGCCAAGAGGCTTGACTGTTCCTGTTATCAGAAACGTGGAAAGCTTAAGTATGGCAGGTATCGAGAAAAAAGTAATTGAACTAGCAGGAAAGGCAAGAGATAGTAAGTTAACTGCAGAAGAATTAACTGGTGGTACTTTTACCATCACCAATGGTGGTGTATTTGGAAGTTTAATGAGTACACCAATCATTAATATTCCTCAGTCTGCTATATTAGGTATGCATAAAATTCAAGATCGTCCAATGGCGGTGAATGGTGAAGTTAAAATTTTACCAATGATGTACTTAGCATTAAGTTATGATCACAGAATCATTGATGGCCGTGAGAGTGTAGGCTTCTTAGTGAGAGTAAAAGAGTTGTTAGAAAATCCAGCACTTTTATTAATTGCTAAAGATCCTGTAGCAAGTTTATTAGAATTATAATTTAAAGAAAAACGAATATCAGAAAGTCATGTTTTGCATGACTTTCTTTTTTATAGCATGACGCATCAAAATCAACATCAAGAAGTTGCTCAAAAATTAATTGCTACTTATCAAGGGCCAGAGCCTTTGGCTGTTTATTTAAAAAAATATTTTGCTGCCAATAAAAAACACGGAAGCAAAGATCGTAAGAGTATCAGTGCTTTTTGTTTTGCGTATTTTAGGGACATGCATGCAGATTTCCCTTTACAGGATGCTATTTCAAAGGAAATAGATCTTCCAACATTTATACATTCCCATGCCATCCAGCCTTTATTATTTATTAGAATTAGACCTTGGCAAAAAGAGAAAGTGGTTGCTGCATTACTTGCTGCGTCTATTGAATATACCCAGGTAAATGAACATTGTTTTGCATTCTCAAACACCACTTCATTACAAAATGTATTGGCATTGAATAAAGAAGCAGTGATTCAGGATCTAAACTCTCAAGCACTTGGTGAATTATTGAATTATGTACCAACAAGTATGGAAACACCTATCCATGTTTGGGATGCCTGTGCGGCAAGTGGAGGTAAAACCATTTTGATGTTTGATACCATGCAAAATATTCGCATGCATGTATCGGATGTGAGAGAAAGTATTTTATTCAATGCAGACAAACGCTTGCAAGAAGCTGGTATTCGTCCTGCAAGTGTTCAAGTAATTGATTTAACTGAACCATTTGATATCAAGAAGCCTTTTGATTTTGTCTTTGCAGATTTACCTTGCTCTGGTTCTGGTACTTGGGGTAGGACGCCCGAACAAATTGCTTTTTTCAAAAAGAAAGATTTAGCAAACTATACTGATTTACAATCAAAAATCATTGCTCATATTTTACCAACTGTAAAATTAAATGGGCATCTACTCATTGCAACTTGTTCTGTATATGAAGCAGAAAATGAAGCACATGTAAATGCAATTTTATCGCAAGGTCAATTTGAATTAGTAAAACAGCAATATTTTAAAGGTTATACAGAACAAGCAGACACTTTGTTTGGCGCTATCTTAAAACGCCACTCTGTATAATACCTCCAGCAACCACATCGTCCCCTTCATAAAACACCGCACTTTGTCCAGGCGCAATGCTCTTTACATTTTCGTAAAATCTTGCTTGAACACCCATGTCGGTATGAGATAAGGTACACAACGCACCACTATCATGGTACCTGATTTTTGCCATCAAGTCCATGGAATTTGGAAGATGATCGTATTTGATCCAATTCATTTTTGCGACCATCATATCATTCTTATCTAAGTCTGCTTCATCGCCAATGACTACAATATTTTTTTCAGGATCAATCGATGTAACATAGACTGGATGACCCATAGCTAATTCTAATCCTTTTCTTTGACCAATGGTATAAAATGGATAGCCTTTATGTTTGCCTAATTTTTTTCCTTTGCTATCTACAAACCATCCGCCATTTACTTTTTCTTCTAATCCATCCACACGACGTTTTAGGAACCCTCTATAATCATTATCAGGCACGAAACAAATTTCATAGCTCTCGCTTTTTTTAGCCAGTTCTGGATAGCCCATATCAATGGCCATTTGTTTGATATCTTTTTTATGCATGCCACCTAGTGGAAGGATGGTGCGCTTTAATAAGTCTTGATCCACCCCCCATAGCACATAGCTTTGGTCCTTGGTTTCATCTAAGCCTTTTGAAATCACATAACGTCCATTGTCGTGTTGACGTACTTTTGCGTAATGCCCTGTTGCAATAAATTCACAACCCAATGCATCCGCTCTTTTAAGTAAAGCGCGCCATTTAATATGCGTGTTACACATCACACATGGGTTGGGCGTTCTGCCAGCTAAATATTCTTCGACAAAATTTTCGATGACAAAGTCACCAAATTCTTCTCTGATATCTAATATATAATGCGGGAATCCGTGATTCACGGCTGCCATTCTAGCGTCGTTGAATGAATCTATATTACAACAGCCTGTTTCTTTGCCATTGGCATTACTGGTGGAATAATCCCATGTTTTCATGGTAATTCCGACTACTTCATATCCTTCGTTGTGTAAGAGAATTGCAGCGACTGTGCTATCTATTCCGCCGCTCATTGCGACAAGTACCTTTCCTTTTTTGCTCATATTTCGGTGGCCAGTTAAAAGTTGGCTTGGTACAAAAGTAATAAAAAATTACTACCTTCATTGTCTTAGAAAGTTAAAATATACAATATGATAAAGTTACAAGTCATCGGGAATTTAGGCAAGGACGCCGTGGTGAATAATGTGAATGGCAAATCTGTCATCAATTTCAACGTAGCGCATACTGAAAAATACAAGGATGCGCAAGGGGTACAAAAAGACAGAACTACATGGGTAGATTGTTCTTATTGGACCGATCGTACTGCTGTGGCGCCTTATTTAAAGAAGGGTACACAAGTATATGTAGAAGGTACACCAGATGTAAGATCCTATACGACAACAGATGGCCGTCAAGGGGCATCTTTGACCTTAAGAATTGTATCGGTACAATTATTAGGTGCAAAACCTTCAGGCGGATCTGGTGGTGAACAATCCAACTATGGTGGTGAATCTAATCCTACTCAAAGCTATAATCCTGCTCCAACAGCAGCAGCTGATAGCAATGAAGCAATGGACGATTTACCATTCTAATAGCATTTAAGCTTCAGCTCAAAAGGTGTACTGACAAGTACACCTTTTTTATTTGTAAATTTGTGCCATGGAATCAAATCATTATACATACCAAGCATTGGCTGATTTTGCAGAAGCTGTTTTTTTAAAAATGGGTTGTAGTACAGCGGATGCAGCATTGGCGACAAAAGTTTTGTTATCTGCCGATTTAAGAGGCATTGATAGTCATGGAATAGCTAGATTAGTGGGTTATGTAAGATTATGGGAACAAGGAAGAATCAATGCCACGCCTAATATTAAAATTGTTCATGAAACGCCTTCTACGGCTGTGATTGACGGCGACAGAGGTTTAGGTTTGATAGTAGCTCCAAGAGCTATGGAGATTGCTATGGAGAAAGCGAAACAAGTTGGGACAGGATGGGTGAGTGTAAAAAATAGCAATCATTTTGGCATAGCTGGTTACCATGCTATGATGGCTTTGGAACAAGAAATGATTGGTATCGCCATGACCAATGCAAGTGCCTTAGTCGCACCCACCTATGCAGCAGAAAAATTATTAGGAACCAATCCAATCGCTGTAGCAATTCCGGCTGGTCAAGAAGCTCCTTTTGTGGCTGATTTTGCAACCACGACTGCGGCCAACGGTAAATTAGAAATTGCACAAAGAAACAATGCCAACATTCCATTGGGATGGGCACAAGATGCAGCAGGTAATCCTACGCAGGATGCCAATATATTAAAAAATGGTGGAGCACTTTTACCATTGGGTTCTGAAAAAGAGCAGGGTAGTCATAAAGGATATGCATTAGGTGCTATAGTAGATATTTTCTCTGCAGTTTTAAGTGGTGCAAGTTTTGGTCCATGGGCACCACCTTTTCCTGCTTATGTTCCAATTCCCGAAAATATGCCAGGTGAAGGTCTTGGACATTTTATTGGTGCAATGCGTATTGATGCATTTAGACCCGCAGCAGACTTTAAATCAAATATGGATCTATGGTTGAATCGTTTTAGAAATGCGACTCCTGCAGCGGGATATGATCAAGTGTATGTAGCAGGGGATATAGAGCGAGCAATGGAAAAAGAAAGAATGCAAAAAGGTATTCCATTGGTGGATGCGGTACAAAATGATTTAAAGGCTTTAGCAGAAAAAATGGCTTTGAATTTTAATAATTACCTTTGAAAATAAAGTAATAATTGATTCTTTAAAATAGAGATAGAATGAAAATAATGAAGTTCGGGGGAACCAGTGTTGGTAAGCCAGAGAGGATGCGTCAGATTGCACAGCTCATCACAGCGGATAAGGAACAAGTGATGGTGGTTTTAAGCGCATTAAGTGGAACGACGAATGCATTGGTTGAAATAAGTCATCGACTGGCAGCTTCAGATAAAGAAGGCGCAAGCGAAAAAATAGCAATATTAGAAAAGCATTATCAAAATTTTATACATGATTTATTGCAAGAAGCCACTTTACTTGCAAAGGCGAATGAAGTATTGAATGAGCATTTTGAATTTTTAAGAATAACACAAAAAATTTCTTTGAGTGATGCTTTGAATAAAGATATATTAGCACAAGGAGAATTGATGAGTACTAAATTGTTTTCATTATTTCTAGAACAATCTAAAATTGATCATGCGTTATTGCCTGCGTTGGACTTTATGTCCCTAGACCAAAATGAAGAACCAGATTTAGTGTTGATACAAGAAAAGTTAAATGGAGTACTCGCTAATCACCCAAATAAAAATATTTTTGTTACTCAGGGCTATATTTGTCGCAATGCAAAAGGGGAAGTAGATAATTTAAAAAGAGGAGGCAGTGACTACACCGCTTCTTTAATTGCGGCTGCTGTAAAAGCTACCGTTTGTGAAATTTGGACAGATATTGATGGCATGCATAATAACGACCCAAGAGTAGTAGATAAAACAGTCGCCATTGAACAACTAAGTTTTGATGAAGCTGCGGAGCTAGCTTATTTCGGCGCAAAAATTTTACATCCCACTTGTATTTGGCCAGCGCAGCAAGAAAATATTCCGGTGAAATTGTTAAATACAATGGAGCCCAAAGCGCCTGGCACGGTGATCATGAAAGAAGCAGGTACAGTCGGTGTGAAAGCGGTTGCGGCTAAAGATGATATTATTGCTGTAAAAATTAAAAGTACAAGAATGCTTTTGGCCTATGGTTTTTTAAGAAAAATATTTGAAGTGTTTGAGAAATATAAAACCTCAATTGATATGATTACGACTTCTGAAGTCGCGGTCTCTGTATCTATTGATAATGATATGCATCTAAATGAAATCATTACAGAACTAAGTAATATCGCTTCAGTAGAAGTAGAGAAAAATCAAACCATTGTGTCTATTGTTGGAAATGAAATTGCTAAAACTGATGCAGTGCTCAATAAATTATTTCAAGCCATTAATGAAGTGCCGATTACCATGGTCAGTTATGGAGGTAGTCCACATAATATTAGCTTATTAATACCTAGTGAGCATAAAACTAAAAC
>CAMCQV010000060.1 GCA_945877085.1 Chitinophaga pinensis | reverse complement strand
CAAGAACCTTGTAACATTAAGTTGACGATACCTTCCTTATAACTTTTAAACTGTATTGCACCGCCATCCATTTCAACCGCTGGCTTTACATAGTTTTCTAATAATTCTTTTACGCGCTTTACAACATCATCATCATCGGCAGAAACGACATTGGTTGCTTCTTGTTTCATCTTAGCAACTTCATCTTCATTCACTACCACACCACCTGCTTCTAAATATTCTTTCAAGAATGTTTTTATGGTAGGAATGACATCCTGCCAATCTTCTGTATCATTTGTTTTTGTAAGGGTCACAAAATTGCTAGCGATAAAAACACTTTTTATAAAAGGAAAGCTAAACAATTCTTTCGCCAATGGAGAAGCAGTTGCCAAAGCCTCTTCTGCTACATCTAAACTTTTGCCTGGATACAATAGTTTGTTTGCCACAAACTTCATTGTTTCTGGGTTTGGCGTCATTTCTGTATAAATGCTCACGATGGTATTGCCTGTTGTAATCATAATCTGTGTTTTTGGATCCGATACAAAAATAATCAAATTGGGTGGCTTGCTAGCTCAAGAAGGGGGTTAAAAGCTTTATTTTTCCGATATCGAAAAACAAACCATAGCTCGATTGTATTTTAAAGATAGAAAGGTTCAACTATTTTAGCTTGGGATGATGCTTAGTTTAGCGTAGTTCAACATGATTTTTTTCTCTCCATTGAGATCAAAGAGGATATTGGCAATCGGGTTATGTGCAGAGCCCTCAATGGTTTTAATGATCCCAAAACCAAACTTTTGATGCTCTACTTTCATGCCCTCTTCCAAAGCAGTTGGATCCGCTGCCACAAAATTGGCAGAAGGAATATGGTTTTTATTCAATGTGCTTGGAGGTGTGACTGGTAAATAGCTTGGCTTACTACTAGCGACGCTGCTTCCAGTACTTGGCTTGTTATAACCCGCTTTATTGCCGCCGTGCATTCTGTCGTAGGCGCTACCCCACCCACTTGATTGGTTTCTTGCGCCACCACCTGCACTTGACTTGTCTAATTTTTCTTCTGGCATTTCCTCAATGAACCTACTAGGATCATTTTGTACCAATTGGCCAAAGCGATACCTCGAGTTGGCATAGCTTAACCATAAATGTTTTTTCGCACGCGTTACAGCCACATAAAACAATCTACGCTCTTCCTCTAATTCCTCTCTTGTATTCACACTCATGCCACTTGGAAACAATGTTTCTTCTAATCCCACCACAAAAACACAATCAAATTCCAAACCTTTTGCAGCGTGCACGGTCATTAATTTTACAGTGTCTTCGTTGC
Source organism: Chitinophaga pinensis (assembly GCA_945877085.1). Lineage (GTDB taxonomy): Bacteria > Bacteroidota > Bacteroidia > Chitinophagales > Chitinophagaceae > Sediminibacterium > Sediminibacterium pinensis_G. The sequence goes on along the minus strand of CAMCQV010000060.1, from coordinate 9,220 downwards.
CCGTGTCGTTGTCTGCATCTGTAATTAAAGTAATCTGTTGTAAATAAGAACCTAAACTTTTATCTCCTAATTCACCATCATCATTGCTTGGACTTTCTGTCCACTCTTTAATAGAGTTCAATAATTCCTGTACGTTTTCATAACGCGCTAAACCTTCGGTTGACTTATCGTTGAAAAGCTCCTTAATCATATTTGTACTCTTACCAACCTGCACTGCCACGTCGTAGGCATTGTTTTTTGTTAAGAGGTTTTGAAAATATTTAATCATGGTCACAAACTCTTCGATCGAATTAAGTGTGCCTGCTTTAAAACCAAATCCCTTTGCTTTTTCTAGTACTTCAAAAAACGTAATATTTTGTTCACTCGCTAATACCAAACATTTTTCCACAGTGGTTTTACCAATCCCTCTTACAGGGTAATTGATAATTCTTTTTAATCCTTCCTCGTCTTTTGTATTGGCAATAATGCGTAGATAAGCGATAAAATCTTTCACTTCCTTTCTTTGATAGAAGCTAAGCCCACCATAGATCTTATAGGCAATGCCTGTTCTTCTTAAGCTTTCCTCAAAAGACCTCGACTGGGCATTGGTCCTATATAAAATGGCAAAATCTTTATTGTAAAAATGATTTCTTAATTTATTTTCTTGGATACTATCTGCAACAAATTTTCCTTCCTCATTGTCGGTCATTGTGCGCACCAACTTAATTTTATCGCCCTCTTCATTATCTGTCCATAGTTCTTTTGGAATCTGACCTTTATTATTTTTGATTACAAAATTAGCCACTTCGATGATGGACTTACTGCTTCTATAATTTTGTTCTAGCTTAACCAACTTCACATCGTCATAATCTTTTTGAAACTGTAAAATGTTTTCGATCGTGGCACCACGAAAACTATAAATACTTTGCGCATCGTCACCCACTACACAAAGATTTTCGTGAACGGCTGCAAGTAATTTTGCAATTTGATACTGCACGGGATTGGTATCCTGATACTCATCAATTAAAATATATTTAAACTTATGTTGATACTTGTGTAACACTTCCGGAAAGTCACGTAATAGTTCGTGCATTTTAAAAAGCAAGTCATCAAAATCCATCGCACCACTTTTAAAACAACGAGCGACATAGCTTGCATAAATTTCTGCAATTTGAGGTCGATTAGATCTTGCATCTTCTTGCTTCAAAAAATTGTCCATCGCATATTCCCCAGGACCCACTAATGCATTTTTTGCAGAAGAGATACGATTGTGTACAATATTGGGTTTATACAATTTATCATCCAAGCCCATATCATTGATTACCTGCTTTAAAACAGACCTAGAATCATCTGTATCATAGATGGTAAAGCTTTGAGGATATCCCAGCTTAGCGGCTTCTGCTCTCAATATGCGCGCAAACACGCTATGGAAAGTGCCTATGTATAAATTACGCGCTTCGGTATTACCAAGGGCTTTTTCAACCCTTTCTTTCATTTCCGCCGCGGCCTTGTTGGTAAATGTTAGTGCTAGAATATTAAACGAGTCCACGCCACTATGCATCAAGTGCGCAATACGGGAAGTCAATACTTTTGTTTTTCCACTTCCTGCGCCGGCTATAATCATCAAGGGGCCTTTAAGATGAAGCACGGCCTCTCTTTGTTGTTCATTTAAACCGTTCAAATACGCTTGTTGCATCCTGCGAAGATACGGCTACTTGCTGCAATTATAAAGCAAGTGGAAAACTAAAAACAAATTTAAAAAACAATGGTACAAAAAAGGGCACCCGTTGCTGGGTGCCCTAAAAAATTATAATAGAAAGTTCAATCCACCTTTAAAAGGATAAAGACAATTTAAACGACTATTTGTTTTCTAATAATTTAAAGAACTGATCTAATTGAGGTAAGATCACAATTCTTGTTCTTCTGTTTTTTGCTCTGTTTTCTGCATTGTCATTACCAACTATTGGTGCATATTCACCTCTACCTGCTGCAGTCATGCGCTTAGGATCTAAACCATAAGTATCTTGTAAAATACGCACTACAGTAGTTGCACGCTTTACAGATAAATCCCAGTTGTCTTCTAATACAGAACCATTGTCTAATAATTGCTTAGAATCTGTATGTCCTTCTACCATGAATTCAATAGATGGTTGCGCTGCCAATACTTTAGCGACTTTACCTAATACAGACTTAGCCTTGTCAGTGATGTTAAAGCTTCCGCTTTTGAATAATAATTTATCAGAAATGTCAACGTATACGACACCCTTATCTACTTTCACATTTACATCTTCATCGTTTAAGTCACCTAATACACCTTTCAAGTTCATCACCAAGTTCATGTTGATTGAATCTTTACGCGCCATTGAACTTTGTAAGCCTTGAATGTAAAGATCTTTTGATCCAATATTCTCTAAAGACTTTTTGATGCTTTCTGCTTGTGCACCTGTTACAACGGACATGTCCTTCAATTGACTTAAGACCACATTGTTATTTTCTTTTAAAAAGTCGATTTGCTTATTTAAATCAGCAACTTGATTTTCTAAAGCTTTTCTTTCAGCTGCAATTTTATCAGCATCATTTTTTGCTTTTGAAGTTGCGTCTTGTGCATCGCGGTATTTACTTTGAAGGTCTGCATATGCGCCGTTTAATTGACCATATTTAGCTTCTGCTTCTTGTAATTTTTTAGGGCTAACGCAAGAGAAAGCACCTAAGCTAATTAGAGCAAGCGCTAAAAAAATTTTACTTTTCATGTTAAGTCTGTTTTTATAAATGAATAATCAAGTTATTGCTGTGACAAAAATAGGAAACTACGGCATAGGAATAAAACAAAAATGAAAAATCACTTGTTTTTAACAAACTATATCGTCTGTGATGCCATATTCAGGAACATAGCCCTCAAATTGTTTAAAAAAATTGACAATAAAGCGTAAATCGGCGGATTCGTCATTGCTTGTAAAGAAAGGGTCTGCAAACACCACGCGCCTATTGCCAAAATCAAAGCCAGCCATCAAAATAGGTACCCCGGCGTTTTTAGCAATATGGTAAAAGCCTGTTTTGAATTTAAGCACTTTGGTCCGCGTGCCTTCTGGGGAAAGTGCAAGATGAAAACGTTCGTTTTGACGATACAGTGCCACCACCTGTTCTACCATATTGCTCTTTTTGTGTCGATCCACAGGATGTCCGCCTAAAAGCCTAAAAAACCAACCAGTAATGGGGTTAAAAAGCTCTTTTTTACCCAAAAACTGCACAAATTCAAAATGCATCTTTTTGCGCACTGCCAAGCCAAGAAAAAAATCCACACTATGGGTATGGGGTCCAGCAATGATCACGGACTGCTTCAAAGCATAAGGAAAATCACCCTCTGTTCTCCAGCCCCTCACTGTAAAAAACCACCATGCTAAAAATCTTTGTAACATATATTTAAATTAAAGATGCATTAATAGACCTGCGTTTTGAATAGGATTTACCTCCGGCGCTTCCATCTTTTCAATTTTGAATTTTGGAATGGCAGCATTTTCAATATTTTTTAAGTAGACCTTGTCATAATATTTTAATAAAATAGAAAAAGCAGCTTCGATATTATTTTCAACCAAAAAATTGACCGCTGTTTTTGTCTCTAATCCCCCCAATCTTTTTTGAATTCTTAAAGTGGCTGCAATTAAATCAGCTACCGCAAACTTGCCATAAGCTGCTACAATAAATTGCAAACGCGCTTCAAAAGGGATATCTATAAAATAGCAAATACTGTTTCTAATATTTTTAAAAAAATTAACTGGCAACATATTGGTTCCAATTCTTTGGCTTTCGTCTTCTATCCAAAAAGAAGGATGTGCATTACTAGCATGAAACAATGCGCCCGCTAATTTATTTTCAAATTGTTCTTGACTTGCTTGTTCGTGTTGTCCAAGTGCACCAAATGCAGAGCCTTTATGATTGGCTAATCCTTCTAAATCAATAACAGGGATTTTACTTTTTTGTAATTGTAATAATATTTCTGTTTTACCCGAGCCGGTATATCCACCCAATACTTTCATGGAATAATTTTTTTCGAATTGCGCTAAAACCCAATTTCGGTAAGCTTTGTAGCCGCCAGAAAGTTGTTCAATTTTAAAACCATATAAATCCAACAACCAAGCAACAGCAGCGCTTCGCATGCCACCTCTCCAACAGTGTACTAAAATAGTCGGTTTGTTTCCATTTGTTTTTTCGTAGATCGCTGCCCATCCTTCTACCTGCTCAATCATGTTTTGCATCTTGTTACCAAAAAAAGGAAGACCTAATTTAATGGCAGCTTCTCTGCTTTGTTGTTTATAAGTCGTGCCAATTTCTGCGCGTTCTTCGTTGGTGAAAAGTGGAAGTGAAAAAGCATTTGGGATATGAGCATGTGCATACTCATCAGGACTTCGAACATCAATGATTAAGTAGTTGGATAAATTTTCAAAAATCCCTTCTCCTGTTTTCTGTACACCCATACTACAAATTTACTTGCTTTAATGTTGCTTCCAATGCTTCTTTTGTAAAGGGGATAAAAGGGATGGGTTGGTAATTAAAATTGTCCGCTGCTTTTAAGGCTGTTTCAAGATGAAAATCGGTTTGATCATAGGCAATTGCCCAGCCTTTTGCTTGCCATCTTTTGGCTAAGTAGATTTGTTCTGTTTGTCCAGGCGTGGGTACTAAAATCAATGGCTTATTCAATGGAATCAGTTCCATTAAGCTCGTATAACCTCCACGACTAATGATATATTTTGCATTTTCAATCGCTTTGACCAATGCCGGACCTCCTAGATGTGGCACAATAGACCCTATTGCAGAGTCGGCATGGTTATGGGCTTGGTCCGCCGTACCCGCAATGAGTTTAAAAGGCTGATGAATCCCATTGCCTTCTGACCACAAGATTTCCTGAAAAATGCTTCTTTGGGGCTCTGGTCCAGATAGGATTCCTATAAATACATCGGTTGGCTGTTGTTCATTGACCGGATTACTAGCATATGCATTTAACCTAGAAAGGCAATTCATATACCAAACCGGTAGGGATGGTTTTAAGCTAGGGTTACCTAAAATACCAGAAAGGCTTTGTTCCCCTTGCATATCAGGTACCCAAACCATGGTATAAAATAGTTTAAACCAAGTATACTGCATCCATTGCAACAAATTGGTTGTCCAGTTAAAAGGGGTTTGAAGGTTCAACTGATGCGTGATAAATACCGAAGGTGTTTTTAAGTGAAAAAAACCAAGACGGTTATCAGAAATGATCAAGTCAAAATCTTGGTGTCGATTTGTTTTATGTAACCACCAAAACTCTCTAAAGATGTTGTACAAAATACGCGGAACCTGCACCAACATTTTTAATGCAAACCCTGCTGCGTTTTTGGAATAACGAATACCATATCCTTTTAAACTAAGGAAAGTCAAATTGGGAAAGGCTTCTCTTAAAATAATTGCATGCGGTCCGTCTGTAGCAATCGTTACATGATAGCCAAGTTCAAGCAAAGCAGTAATCACTGGGATGCATCTAGTTGCATGACCAAGTCCCCAATCTAAGGGCGCAATGAGTACTTTTTTTTGTTGCATGAATTATGAAATCTTATTCAAATATACTTGTAAAAAATTGTAGTTTTGTATCCATGTTAAGAAGCCATATATATCTTGCGAGCAATGATGTTTTAAAAAAACAAAAGCAATTGATTTTATTGTTGGAAATACATGCTATGTTGTTTCAGATCGAACAAGTGGAACAGTTTTATCAGAATATTGAAGTAATTGATTTAAATAAAAGAAAAATCATCCTAAAGCCGCATTTAGTAAAGCGCAGTTTAAAAGACAATTCAGAAAAGCCCTTTGTCTTTGCTTACCATAAAAATTAGTTGAATTACCCTATCTTTAAGAGGACGATTATAACAGATTGTTTTCATTAAAAGAAATAGGCATGTCATTTATCACAAAAGAAAAATCAGTAGCGCTCTATGCTGCCTTGGTTTCCTTTGGAACTTATGTTTTTATATTTGGATTTAGAAAATCATTTACAGTTTGCACTTTTGAAGGCATGACTTTTGGACCCATTGCATTTAAAACAGCCATGGTCATTAGTCAGATGTTGGGGTACTTGATGGCGAAATTTTATGGCATTAAATTTATTTCGGGCCTAGAAAAAAAGAACAGGTATAAAATTATTTTTTTACTAACGGGTATTGCTTGGGCAGCATGGTTGTTGTTTGCAATTGTACCGGCACCCTATAGCATCTTGTTTTTATTCATCAATGGTTTTCCACTAGGTATGTTATGGGGCGTGGTCTTCTCTTATGTAGAAGGTAGACGTAGCACTGATTTTATAGGCGCTGCACTCGCGGTAAGTTTTATTTTTTCTGCAGGATGGGTGAAGTCGGTTGGTGCATGGTTGATGCTAAACTTTCATATCACTGAAACCTGGGTACCTTTTTGTACTGGATTGGTTTTTGCATTGCCATTGGTATTGTGCGTGTGGGGATTAGAGAAAGTTCCACCACCCTCTATAGAAGATGAAGCGTTGAGGGCAAAAAGAATTCCGATGACATCAGCAGATCGAAAATTAATTTTAAAACAATATTTACCAGGCGTTGTTGCTTTTGTAGCGATCTATTTATTTGCCACAATATTTAGAGATATTCGAGATAATTTTTCGGCCGATATGTGGAAGGAGATGGGCTATGCAGCAAAACCGTCTACTTTTTCTGAAACAGAAATTCCCATCACCATTTTTATTTTAATCTTAATAGGCGCAGTTGTTGCTGTAAAAAATAGTTTTAAAGCTTTCATGATTGCGCATGTATTTATTTTAATTGGTTTTGTGGTAGCAGGGTTGTCAACTTATTTTTTCACCCAAAAATTATTGGATCCATTTTGGTGGATGCTTTTGGTGGGCCTAGGACTATACCTTGTATACATTCCTTTTAATTCAATTTATTTTGATCGATTAATTGCAGCCTACTCCATTAAAGGCAATGCAGGCTTCTTTATTTATTTAGCAGATTCAATTGGATACGTAGGAAGCGTGACGGTGATGTTGGTGAAAGAAGGCATGACTTTAGAGATAGAATGGACCAGCTTCTTTGCACAGAGTGTCATGATTTTATCTTTTGTAGGGCTCTTTATAACCGCTTACGCCATGTATTATTTTGCATCAAAGTCAAGGATGACGCCATTGATACAATAACGCAAACCTGTTGGAGGAGGACCATCTTCAAATACATGGCCTAAATGTGCCTTACACTTGCCGCATTGCACTTCGGTTCTTTTCATTCCATGGGTATTATCAGGGGTATAAATAATAGATTGCTTTGTAACGGGCTCGTAAAAACTAGGCCAGCCACAACCGCTATCAAATTTAGTATCACTTTTAAACAATGGATTGCCACAAGCTTTACAGAAATAGGTTCCAATGGCCTTAGACGTTTCAAATGCACTAGTAAATGGACGCTCTGTCCCTTTTTCTCTTGCAATTGCATACACCTCGGGGCTTAAGATCTGCTTCCATACGCTATCTGGTACAATTACAGCTTCCTTACTTGTTCTAGAATAAAAGGTATTTTCTTTTGTTGGCATGGCATTGGATTTATTGGATTGTTTTGTAGACGTCTGAGCGCAAGCGGTTTGGCTCATCAAAAGGCAAAAACAAAGTATTTTGTACATGGTATTGATTTCTGTGTAAAATACTAACAAGTATTCAGATAATTTGTTGAGTAATTTACAATCTTAGGTTAAAAAAATTTACCCGAGTTTGTTATCTTTGTAGCCTATCAACACAATCCCATGTTCAATTTAATCCTATTTGGTCCTCCAGGAAGCGGTAAAGGCACACAAAGTGAAAACATTATCGCAGCTTATGGTTTGCAGCATTTATCTACAGGTAATTTATTACGTAGTGAAATTGCAGGTCAAACTACATTAGGATTGGAAGCAAAGAGATTAATGGACCAAGGACAATTGGTGCCAGATGAAGTGGTGATAGGGATGGTGGATAATTTTATGAATGCACATCTGCAAGCAAAAGGATTTTTGTTTGATGGCTTTCCAAGAACAACTGCACAATGTGTTGCATTAGATGCTTTGTTGGAAAAAAAATCAAATGAGATCAATGTGGTACTTGCACTAGAAGTAAGCGAAGAGGAGTTGGTGAAAAGATTATTAGGAAGAGGTTTAACATCTGGCAGATCGGATGATACCAACGAAACCATTATCCGTGCTAGAATCCAAGAATACAATGATAAGACCACTGCGGTAGCTACTTATTACGCACAATTCAATAAAGTGGTTTCTGTAAAAGGTGAAGGCACTGTGGAATCTATCTATGAAGATCTAAAAGCAGAGATCGATACAAGAATCAATTAATATAAACTAAGTGTATAAAAAAAGGATCAACAATGGTTGATCCTTTTTTGTTTCAAATATTTTTTATGATTAGATATTCAATCCGCCGCAAGCGCTAATCACTTGTCCAGTGACATAACTACTCATATCACTCGCTAAGAACAAAGTGGTGTTGGCAATTTCATCTGCCTTGCCAAAACGACCCAAAGGAATTTTATCTAAAAATGCTTTGCCTGCCTCGCCTTCATTTAAATAATGTGTCATGTCGGTTTCTATGAATCCTGGTGCTATTGCATTACAACGAATATTACGACTACCTATTTCTGCTGCAATTGATTTTGTGAATCCAATGATACCCGCTTTACTTGCTGCATAGCTGCTTTGACCTGCATTACCACGAATGCCAATGATAGAACTCATATTGATAATGCTACCACTGCGCGCTTTCATCATTGGACGAATCACTTGCTTGGTCATATTAAACACACTCTTTAAATTTGTTTCCATCACATCGTCCCATTGTTCTGGGGTCATTCGCAACAACAAATTATCTTTGGAGATACCTGCATTGTTGACACAAATATCAACAGTACCAAATGTCGCTACGACATCGTTTACAAATGTTTCACATGCGGCAAAATCACCTGCATTGGCCTGATATGCTTTTGCTTTAACATCTAATTTTTCTATATCAGCAACCAGCTGATTTGCTTTGTCGGCACTGCTATCACTTACATAAGTGAATGCGATATGAGCCCCTTGCTCTGCTAATTTTAAAGCGATGGCTGCACCAATTCCTCTTGCTGCTCCTGTTACAATCGCTACTTTTCCTGCTAATAATTTCATTACTTTCTATTTTTAATAAACCAATAAGTATGCATTAATATAATACTAATAT
>CAMCQV010000059.1 GCA_945877085.1 Chitinophaga pinensis | reverse complement strand
CCCATTGTAACCACTACAAATCCCAATTGAGCCAATCGGTCAATACGATCCATGCCCTTACTAAAGGACTTATTCACTGACTCTGTTTGTGGACCTGGGTATACATATTCTATAATTGGATATTTTTTAGTGCTATCAAAATCATAAGGCTTATACATTACGCCATATAAATCGGTAATACCATCGTCTGCTTTAATCTTAAATGTTTCAGGAAATTTATAACCTGTTGCCATTAAATTTCTTAAATCTGCAGTTTCAAGATCCATTATTTTTCTTCCGTCAGCGCTATGTAAGCTAGATACAGGAGTCGTATTTACTCTAGATGAATTGTTTACAAAATAGGTATTGTTATCATTCATACTAAAGCTATGATCAAAATTACCTGCATTTAATAATTGTAAGCCAGTACCGTCTAAATTGATTTTATACAAATGCATATAGTAAGGATCTTCTTTACCACCACCATTCATGGACTCCTTTCCATTTGCAGAAAAATAAACCACTCTTTTAGCTTCATCTACACCAATGACCGCCTCTACATGCCATGCACCTTGTGTAATTTGATTTTTTAATTTTCCTTGACCATCGTATAAATACAAATGTGCCCAACCGTCACGCTCACTCCATTCAATTAGTTCAGCGCCATTTTTAATTAATTCTGGCTTCTTAATTTCAATAGAAGTATTCATTGCTTCTGCCACCAACACTTTTACTTCGCCGGTAGTTGTATTCACCACACATTGGTCGATCTTTTTTAAATCACGACTAGTTCTTGCAAGGTATAGTTGCTCATTGGTTCCTAACCAAATCATTGGTTTGAATTCATCATCTCTAGCATTTGCTGCAGCCGACTTATTCCACAACGCAATGTCTTGGTCTTTATAAAGCGACACATTGATTTCCTTATTGGTAAAGTTTACCATGTCTACCAACATCAAATGATCTACTGGTGCTTCTTTTTCGCCTGGCATCCAATACTTATAAGTTTCTAAAGTTGGTCTTGGGTCTGCAATACTATTGATCACCCATAAGTCTTTTACCTTTCTGTTGTCTACTTTTACAATAGCAAGTTGTTTGCTATTTTCACTCCAGTAACCAAATACAGGTTTTCTTTTATTTTTATTTTTCTCTGCATCTACATTTGTTTCGCCACCTTCGCTATGCCAACCGAAATTTTGAATACCATCTTTTGTAATAGCAGTTTCAACAATGGTACTATCATCTTCATTCAGCAAAGCTTTTTCATAATTGGCTTTGTCCATATAGTACAGGTTGTGGTTGCGACCAAAAACAACTTTAGATTGGTCTGGTGCCATATTTGCCCAGCTTGGTTTTCTTTTAGGCTTAGTGAATCCAACAAGCTCATTCAATTGAGCTGTATTCAAATTATATTCAAAGTAAAATACCTTCTTAATTTTTTCTGCCTTCGCATCTTTTTTAGCACCTGGCTTATCTATCTCAATGCTACTTTTTACTTCAAACTGAATCCAGTTTTCATCCTTGATAAATTTTAAGGAATCAATTGGAAGATGTTGTGCATCAAATGGGTCTTTGATGATTTTTGTTAAAGCAGCAGCAAGTTGATCTTTGTCAAACATCGCCTTCTTTTCGTTTTTTACTGGGTCTACAATCATCCATTGTTTTCCTTCACTTGTTTCGTAGGTATACCAAAACTTGTTGGATTGTTTTAACCAATGAGGATCAACGGACAATGAGAAAATCATTTTATCCAATTTCTTTGGAGAAAATCTTGCTGCTAGGTCATAATTGGCTTTTTGTTGTCCAAAAATGAATAGCGGTAAAGCAAGTAGTACTAAAAAAAGTTGTTTACGCATATTTATATTATTAAGTGTAGAAAATTAATACATTTTTTTGAATTATAACCTAATTTGTGATGAATACACTACTATGAAAAAAATCCTATTTACAAGTTTATTTATAGCACAATTGATCCTAATCAATGGACATGCGCAAACCACTAATCAGTATAAGCCTGCTGTATTTGCAGATGAAAATAGAAAAGCAAAACTACAGGCAGCCATGCCTCTTGTGGAAGATTTATATAAAGATTATGCAACAAAACATCATTTCCCAGCTTACGCTTTTGCCATTGTCTTAGATGGTGAATTATTATATAAGAAAGCAGCTGGATGGGCGAATATAGAGGATAAGATTCCTGCCAATGACGAGACTATGTTCCGTATCGCATCTATGTCCAAAAGCTTTACTACCATGGCTATTCTGCAATTAAGAGATGCGGGAAAATTAAGACTAGATGACCCTATTGATCAATATATCCCTGCAATGAAAGGCCAATTGTTGACTAAGGATGGCGCACCCATCACCATCCGACATTTGATGTCCCATCAGGCAGGCTTCCCCGAAGACAATCCATGGGGAGATAGACAATTGGATGATTCTGAAGCAGATCTGATTGCACTCATTGAAAAAGGACTTTCGTTTTCAAATACAACAGGATCCTATTATGAATATAGCAATCTTGGTTTTGCGATGCTGGGTTATATCATACACCAGGTATCAGGTTTAACCTATGATGCCTACATTAAGCAATCCATTTTGGACCCTTTAGGGATGCAGCACACCACTTATGAATACAGAACAATTCCAACAAAAAACTTAGCAAAAGGCTACCGAACTATCAAAGGCAATTGGGTAAATGTACCTTTACTAAAAGATGGTATTTATGGTGCGATGGGTGGGATGATTACTTCGATAGATGATTTTGCAAAATATGTTGCTTTGCATCAAGCTGCTTGGCCAGAGCGCAACGACGCAGAAAATAAAGTAATTAAAAGAAGTACGGTGAGAGAAATGCACCAGCCTTATACTTTCATAGGACTCAATCCAAATTATCAATTTCCATCTGGAAAAAAATTAGCTACCACAAGTAGTTATAGCTATGGATTAAATTGGATGCATGATGCCGAAGGCAAAACGAGTATTGGCCATAGTGGTGGGCTTCCAGGTTTTGGAAGTAATTGGCGTTTTATGCCTGAATATGGACTAGGTGTGATCTTTTTTGCGAATCATACCTATGCACCAACTTCCACAATGAATTTGATTGTATTAGATACCTTGGTTAAAATGGCAAAGCTTCAACCAAGAATTGTATCTGTGTCTCCAATACTTGAGCAACGTCAAAAAGAGTTACTACAAATTATCCCTAGTTGGGAAAAGATACCTTCAATTTTTGCCGAAAACTTTTTTGATGACTATTTAATGGATGAACTCAAGGCAGAAGCCAAAGCACTTTTTGAACAAGCAGGCACCATTAAAACTGTTGGGAAAATGATTGCCGAAAATCAGTTAAGAGGTTATTGTATACTGGAAGGATCTAAACAAAAATTAAAATTAAGCTTTACATTAAGTCCTGAAAACCCAGCCCTAATTCAGGAGTATCATTTAGAACTTGCACAATAAAAAAAAGAGCATTAGCCCCCCGGCTAATGCTCTTAAACCAAACCAACAAAAAATAATTACATTGGTCTTTTTCTGCGCATCATTTCGTTGCGCATTTTATTTAAAAGTTCTCTGTCTACTTTTAAAGCCAGGTTCACTCTTTCTTCTGTTTTCAATATAGGCATTAAGTCTTTCTTGAACTTCTTTCTTATCACAAGCATTGCTTCTTGAAATGCAATTTCATCTTCTTTTTTTGCCTGCATCAAATTACGACTTGCTTCTTTTTGTTCATTGTACACAGGCCAAAATTTTTCGGCTTCAGCTGGACTGAGGTCCAATTTCTTTGTGATGAATTGAATTCTAAATGACTCCAGTCTTGCTCTTTGTTCTTTAGTCATTGGTCTTGGAGGCGACGGCATCTCCATGCCTGGCCTTTCACGCATAGGTGGTCTGTTTTGACCATACATTGTTTTACCTTGAGCTTGAGCAACAAATACAGTTACTATAAAACTAAAGAGACATGCCATTTTTTTCATAAAAGATAATTTATAATTTAGATGATTTTTTGATTCAAAAGTTTAATGCACCTTTTAATTTTTTTGAAATTAAAAATTTTCAGAACAATTTAATTATTGTTAGATAAAGAAGCTGCTTCCGTTTCTATTGCAGTATTCCATTCTACTTCTGCAATAAGTTCATTGTTGTTCACGTATGCTTCAATTAATTCGTTTGGCAAAGTTTCAATTTCAATCATTTCTACTTTCACCACAGCAGCAGTATCTTTTTCTGCTTTATTAAAAAATAGCACTCCAGTTGCAATTGCAAAAATTAAACTAGCAGCAACCAAGTATTGTTTATGATCTAAAAAAACTGCCACAATCGGTGCCCTTTTAGGTGCTTGCTCCTGTGCTTTAATTTTATGCATTAAATCCAGTTCAAATTGATCAAAATACCCAGCTGGAACCTGCTTGGTTTTTGTCTCAAAGCTTTTTAGGGCTTCTACTAGTTCTTTTGAAATTGATTCGTTTTCCATATCGTTATTTAGATGCTTTTTGTAGTCAAAGGTTTAAGATGTTTGGAGTAATGTGGTCATTTTTTTGACTGCTTGGTGATAATTGGCCTTTGCGCCCCCAACTGTGGTCCCAGTGATAGACGCTATTTTTTCGTAGTCAAAATCATCGTAATACCTCAACATAAACACAAATCGTTGTTTTTCAGGCAATTCTGCGATGGCGCGTTCTAATTTAATCTGGATGGTGGACTCTTTTAAACCATCATGGCCGGAAGGCTGTTCTATACTTGGATCTAAGGTTCTTTGGGTATGCTGTGCTGTCAAACGTTTTTTCTGGGCAATAAAGTTGAGGGTTTCATTATAAGCGATCCTGAATAGCCAAGTGCTAAAGGTGCTTTCTTGCTTAAATCCATCCAGCTTATTCCAAACTTTGATCCAAACTGCTTGTGCAATATCGTCTGCATCCGCATGCTCAAGCACCATTTTTTTAATTTGATAATATACCTGCGTCTGATGACTTTTTAGTAATTGGGTAAAGGCGGCCTCTTTTGAGTCACCATTTTGAAATTTTGTTATGAGTGCTTGGTCAGTCATGTAAGTTCAAGTTAGACCAAAATGATGTCAAAAAGTTTAAACTATACTTTTACATTACATTTTAACAATGGTTTTGACGTACTGATGTATCCCATTTTGAATTCTAATATAATAAACACCTGGTTTTAAATCACTACCAAGCAATGTGACACTATTCATACCAGCATAGCTATAAGTGGCATCTACTAATAATTTAATGACGGTTCCAGAGGCATCAATCAATTGTACTAAAGTATGTCCACCCTCTGTTTTAAATTCTACTCTGGATTGTTGTGCAAATGGATTTGGATATGCTACAATCATTGCGTTTTTTTCAAAAACAGGATTCTTCATTTCAACTGCGCAAGCACTTGCATTGATTAAGTTTAAAGTTGGAAACTGCTTGAGCATGATTTCTTGATTGTCTGCAGCTTTCACACAGAACCAATTTGTTAAAATGGAATTATAAATGGTTCTAAAATCATATTGATAAGGCACATTATCACCTACGGTGACATTTGTTGGTATTGTTGGATTTTCACCAAAAACACCACCTCTCACATTTTTACCAAATAAGAACAATGGCGCAGCAGCACCATGATCCGTCCCGCCACTTGCATTTGATTTAATTCTTCTTCCAAATTCCGAATAAGTCATACCAATCACCCTATCTTCTATTTCCTGATTCTTGATATCACTCTGAAAAGCGCCAATTGCTTCGGAGACAGCTCCTAATAAATTAGCATGTGTACCAGTAGTGGTATCTGTTGCTACAGCTTGACCTGCGTGCGTATCAAAGCCACCATAATTCACTAAATAAATTTTTGTTTTTAACCCTCCTTTAATCAATCTTGAAACAATTTTTAGTTGATTGGCGAGACTTGTGTTGGGGTAAGTCACTTGTTGCTTTACTGCGTCAGATGCAGCTTTGATACGTGTAGCATATTTATTGGTTTGCTTTGAAATTCTTCTGATAAAACTTAATTCATAACCCGCATTGGTATTTGGAACTGCTTGTTCAGTAGCATCAAATAAATTATAAAATGCGCTTGGATCAGAAATACTCATACCCATATTTACGATGGGTCCTTGACAAGTCAATGAGGTAATAGAACCAATTTGAATAGCCAAGGGATCAGTATCTACTTCATTTGGGTAATTATCTGGGAAGCCTGGGTAATTATTATCTAAAAAACGACCAACCCAACCTGTATTTAAATATTGGGTACTATCGGAGCCGCTCATCCAAATATCAGTTGCTCTAAAATGAGAAAAATTTGGTTGAGGATAGCCCACAGCTTGAACAACATCTAGCTGACCTTCGTTGAATAATTTTTGCATGGCTGTCATGGATGGATGCAAACCTGTTCCATCAAATCCATTTAAACCAAGTATCTTTTTTTCGGGGATGGCAATATTGGTCCTTGCATTATAGTACTGTGAGTATTGATTGATAGGGAGTACTGTGTTCAGTCCATCATTTCCTCCATTTAATTGAATGATCACTAGTACTCTATCGTTATTGACGTTCGCCAATACTTCTGGCTCAACCATGCTGTGGTTATTCAATACATGGATGGGATTGCCACTAATGACTGTAGGGGTTAGTAATGCAAGACTATTGCGTAAAAAAGTGCTTCTTTTCATTTAACTTAATTGATAGTCTGGCAGGTTCATTATATATTTTACAAGTGCTTTCAATCTGGTATTCACCAAATTAAAGTTGACTGTATTCTGATTGGACTGATAGCTATTCCAAGCTTCTGTCCAATAGTAATCAGCGGTTTGCCCACTTAATAAAATTTGTTTTTTTAAATTGTCTTTGATGCTTTGATCTATATCAGTAGAAATTAAAAGATCAAATAAATCTTGAATTAATTGATTGGGATTGGAAGGACTACTGGAAATGGCTTTTGCAAAGGGAATCAAATCTATAAAAACTTTTTTACCATTTCTGGTATAGCCAGTCTCAATCATCAAGTCAGTAAATTTATTTCGTTTTGGTAATGTGTCAGCATTGATCCATAATTCACCAAATTCTGGAGATTGATAATAAGCAGGCCAGCCAGCCACATTAGGCGGATCGGCAAGGCTTTGTCCAAAACTGTTTAATTGAGCTACCATATTATTAAAGTGCAAATAGGCGTCTGCATAATCTGTTTTTGAATTTGGAAAAACTACATTTGTTTTTCGCAAAGTCCCAATCACATGGTCTATCGGACTTTTTATTTGACATCCAATATACAATGGATCATAAAAATGTGCACTATTAAAAAGTGCAGTCAATACAGGCTTAATTTCAAAATTGTTATTTTTAAAAATGGTAGCTAAAGGCGTAATAATATTTTTTTCAACCGTCCCATCGATATAATAAAAAACAAACCATCTGTAAATTCTTCTGCAGATATATTTAGCCATGTCTTCCTTAGCAAATAACATGTCTATCAACTCATCTGTTTCGCCAGCGCCCGCAGCACCTGGCTTACCAGTAATTACTTTATTATTATAGTAGCTCGAAAATTGCTTACTACCTGTATCATGTCTTGTCGCATCAAAATAACTATTGAAGCTTGTATTGATACGCCATCCAGTTAACACCCTTGCTGCTGCTTTCACATCTGATTCTGTAAATTGAATTGCATTGTCCTTTCCAACCGTGTATAGTTCTTGTAATTCTCTTCCAAAGTTTTCGTCTGGGGCAGTGGCAGAATTCAAATAACCATTTAGGTACCTCAACATACCAGGATCAATCGTTACCGCTTTCACCAAAGCTTTATAATTTCCAAGGGCATTTTTTCTTAAAGTATCATGGTGCTGATATACATAGTTGGCATTGGAAATGGTATCTGCTTCTGTACCAAAATGATTGGCCCAAAACAAAGCCATTTTTTCTCTTACACTTATATCTTGATGAATCATTACACCAGTAAGCCATTTTTTATAGCTATTCCTTCTTAATCCATTGATGGTACCGTCGTTGGTTGGATTGTTGATCCATGTAGTTCCAGGGGCAACTGTGGGGTCTATCACGGTGGCAGTATTGTATTCATTGACTGGAGGAGCAGGAATTGGATCGGCAGGATTGAGCAATTCAGTCACGGAGGCATTTAGCCCCTTTGCTAAAAATTGTTCAATTTCGGAATGCTTTGCACCAAAAAGCACTCTATTTAATAAATGAGTCGTCGTTTGCTTAGTCCAAGGGCCTTGAAAGGTTTCAAGTCCTTTACTGCTAGAAAGGGGGCTTAGCGGCATGCAAGTGATTTGTTAGCAATTTAGACAAATTTCAAATTCAAAAGTTTAAAACCTTAATTTTCACTCCGGCTATCATCATTTTTTTCATTTGCATTCAAAATGAAATTATCTTTAAAGCAATTCTAAAAATATATAATATGAGAATGATTCAATTAATATGTATTGCATTGTTAATCCCTTGTTTAGGTATTAGCCAAATGATTAATAAGGTAATCACCAAGTCAGAAACAGAAAGGATAGAGCGCGTTTTAGCTTCAGACGAAATGGAAGGTCGTAGAACTTTTAGTCCAAGCATTGATAAAGCAGCTGCGTTTATAGCTAAAGAGTTTGAAGCCTCAGGACTAAAGTCTTTAAAAGGAGATAATAATTTCTTACAATCGTTTTCTATCAATAGACCAAAATTCATCAGCTTGTCTGCAAGTATAGATGGGTCAGTTATTGACAACAAACAGGTAATTGTGGTGACAATTGAACCAGAAATTAAAATCACAGAAGCAACAGGATATGTGGTGACTAAAATTGCAGCAGGTGAAAACTTAAATCAGGCAGCAGCAAAAATGATTGGCGCAAATCAAAAAACGATTGTACTCGTAGACGAATCGCATACACAAAACTTTAGCAGACTAGTTCGTTTTAAAAATAATTTAGCTTCCAATCAAGCAACAGTAATATTTGTATTAACCAATACCACACCAGCTAAGTATTCGATACAAGCGAGTCACCAAATAGAGTCCATGCCATTAGCCAATGTCGTGGCCATGATTCCTGGGAAAACTTTGCCAAATGAATATGTCATTTTCTCTGGTCATTATGATCATATAGGTGTTAATTCAAAAAATATGATCAATGGAGATTCTATCTACAATGGCGCAAACGATGATGCTGCAGGAACAACTGCCATGATTATGTTATCAAAATATTACAAAGCACTTAATAATAACGAGCGAACAATTTTGTTTGCTGCTTTCACTGCAGAAGAAGTAGGTGGATATGGCGCACAATATTTTTCAAAGCAATTGGATCCAGCTAAAGTCGTTGCCATGTTCAATATCGAAATGATTGGTACAGAAAGTAAGTGGGGAAAGAATAGCGCTTATATCACTGGATTTGACAAAACCAATATGGGTGCTATTTTGCAAAAAAACTTAGAAGGATCTAGCTTTAGATTTTATCCCGATCCTTATACAGAACAAAATTTATTTTATCGATCAGACAATGCAACCCTTGCTAGACTTGGCGTAGCGGCGCATACGATCTCTACGTCTAAAATGGATTCAGAACCAAATTACCATAAAGCATCTGATCAAATAGAAACCTTAGACTTAGATAACATGAATGAAATTATTAAAGCAATTGCTTTAAGTGCAGGTTCTATTATTGCAGGAAAAGATACGCCAACAAGGGTAGACACAACACAATTAAAATAATTAAATAAGACCTCTTTATATGAAAAAGCAATTTGTATTTATTTTACTTTGTTTATGTGTTACAGCAAGTGCACAAGTGAAAACCTATTTTCCATCTGCTGATAATTGGGAAAGAAAAACGCTCACTAGTTTACGCGTAGATAGTAATTTGATCCAACAAGCGATTCAATATGCCTTAACGCATGAGACAAAATATCCAAGAAATTTAATGCTTTCACAAGCAATGCAATTTGGTAAAGAACCTTTCTCGGATCCTATTGGACCAATGGCAAGTCGCGGTCCAGTTGCGGGCATCATTGTATATAAAGGATTTATCATTGCAGAATGGGGTAATTTAAATGCAGTGGAGATGGTCAACAGCGTCACTAAAAGCATGGTATCTACTGTCGTTGGGTTAGCAGTGCAAAAGGGACTTATTCGTTCAATAGAAGACAAAGTGTATAGCTATCTTCCTCCAATTGAAATTGTAAACACACCAAAAACAGATCAAAATCCGATCGCTCAAACGGCATTCATTTATCCTTTTGACAGTGAGCATAATCAAAAAATAAATTGGAATCATTTATTAAGACAAACAAGTGACTGGGAAGGTGTTTTATGGGGGAAGCCAGATTGGGCAGATAGACCTTCCGATAAGCAAGATGAGTGGACTACCAGAAAACGTTTTGAACCAGGCACAGTTTATAAATACAACGACACCAGGGTCAATGCCTTGGCCTTAGCTGCTACCGCAGTTTGGAGAAAGCCTTTACCAGAAGTATTAAGAGAACAAGTGATGCAACCTATTGGCGCATCCAATACATGGGCGTGGACAGGGTATAAAAATGCATGGATTGTAATGGATGGCAAAATGATTCAGTCAGTGAGTGGTGGTGGGCATTTTGGTGGCGGATTGTTTATCAATGC
>CAMCQV010000058.1 GCA_945877085.1 Chitinophaga pinensis | reverse complement strand
AAAGGCAAATTGCAATTGACTTATTTAAATGAACAATTTGAAGGTAGCTTTATTGCAACGCCTAATTTAATTAAATTAAAAACCATTCAACCTTTTAAAGGGATGGTTGCTGCGGTAGGATTAGAGGAGGGTAGCCTAAGTACTTTTTTACAAAGCAATGGTGGCTTAAGTAAACTTGGTCAACAACAAATTTATTTTCTGGTATTTGATATCTTCCATTTATACAATTTATTTCGCCTAAAGCCACAAGCATTGCTAGCTTTGTATCAGGAAGCATTGGCAATTTTAAAAAAGAAAGGAGAAGTAGTTGAGTTTGGTAAAATAGATCCAAGTTCTGATTTAGGAAATACCTTAGCAATATGGTTGCACACGCAAGTGAAGCAAAAATTTAAACATAATTATTGTTCCCCTAAGGGCTTACTTTATAGTTTTCAAAATTTATTGAAACTATATGCTGATTATTTTAAAGTATAAGCTCTTAGTAACTACCTAGCAACTAATATAATCATCCCCCTGTCCAAAAATATTACTTAGTAATTCCTTAGCTCTAGCTAGTTGCTTTTCATTGCCCACCCTGAATGTTTCTGCTAAGGCTAGTAGTTCATATAAGACTGCGTCCAATTTGACAGCCTCTACTACATTAGCATAAAGTGGCTCAATCAATAAACCCCTGGTTTCCATTGTTGGATCAGGCCAAACCAAACTTGTTTCATTTGGGAAGTCATCCTTTAATATTGGAGCAGATGCAGCAGTTGGGATGCCTCTTGCTAGGGTTCCGGCCTGGACGGGAAACATATACCTAAGTCCATATACCAATAAACCAAAAAGGGCCGATTTCTGAATGGTTTTCTTATCTACATCAATCAATCCGGCATATAAAGATCGGTTCAAGGATTCTGAAACCTCTGACTGACTGATGAATAAGCTACTCGAGAGGTCTTTGCTCCGCCATTCTTGATCCCCTAGACTAAAAATTTTCAGGAGCACCACGATATCTTGTGGTCGCATGCCTTTATGTGATTTCATGAGATAAAGATATATTTTTTCTAATAAATTTACAAATCGCGAATTAAGAATATATAAATTGATTTATAAAAGTTTCAAATTGTACCCATTCTAAGTAGGAATAGGTCTTAAAATTAGCCATAGTTTAATTTGTTAATTTTGTCCATTTTTTGCCCATTTTCATCAAAAAAACCCCAATTCGTAATCATTTTGGCTATAAAATCGCTAATTTGTTGTTCTTATGATCGGATTCCAATTTACCCCATTTAAGGCTGGCGAAAACAATAAAACCATGTTTGAGCAAATGCTCGACCTGTTTACAGAGCTATTGAATTATACCAATGGGGATGCTACGGAAGCCTTAGACTGGCTCAATCAATTAGACCGAAAGCATAAATTCACCAATGACGACTATGGGATGGGTGATTTTATCGAAGATTTAAAGGAAAATGGCTACTTAAAGGAGCATGGACCTGACGGGACTTTTAAAATAACTTCCAAAACAGAGCAGACGATCCGTAAAAAAAGCCTAGAAGACATATTCGGGAAGCTTAAAAAAGGCAGTAAAGGCAATCATCAAACCAATAAAACAGGACCCAGCGCTGAACTAAGTCCAGATACAAGAGCATATCAATTTGGCGACAATATTGATCAGGTAGATTTTACAGAA
Organism: Chitinophaga pinensis; assembly: GCA_945877085.1. Classification (GTDB taxonomy): domain Bacteria; phylum Bacteroidota; class Bacteroidia; order Chitinophagales; family Chitinophagaceae; genus Sediminibacterium; species Sediminibacterium pinensis_G. The sequence continues at coordinate 9,273 of CAMCQV010000058.1, read as the reverse complement.
AGCATCCGCAATGCACAAATCAATCACGGGGTAGATAATTTCACAATGGAAGAAAATGATTTACTCATTCGTGAAAGTGATTTTAAAACTCAGACTTCTACTGTGTTGATGATAGATATTTCTCATTCCATGATTTTATATGGCGAAGACCGCATCACCCCTGCAAAAAAAGTGGCGATGGCTTTGTGTGAATTAATCACCACTAAATATCCTAAAGACACCATCGATATTGTCGTATTTGGTAATGATGCATGGAGTATTGAAATTAAAGACCTTCCCTATTTACAAGTAGGCCCCTATCATACCAATACGGTTGCAGGATTAGAATTAGCAATGGATTTATTGCGTCGTCGTAAAAACCCAAACAAACAAATTTTTATGATTACCGATGGCAAGCCAACCTGTTTAAAGATTGGTTCGAAATACTATAAGAATAGTTTTGGATTAGACCGTAAAGTAGTGAATCGTTGTTTAAATTTGGCGGCGCAGTGTAAGAAGTTAAAAATTCCAGTAACAACTTTCATGATTGCATCTGATCCTTATTTGCAAAAGTTTGTGGAAGAGTTTACTGAGATGAATCATGGTAAAGCATTTTTTGCATCTTTAGATAAACTAGGAAGTTTTATATTCAATGATTTTGAAAGCGGAAAGCGAAAAACAGTATATTAAAATGAAAAAAGAAGTGGCGAATAAAAAAGATTCTGAAACTAAGAAATTAACGGGCATTGAAAAAATCAATACCCTTGGACAATTAATTAAATCTGGGTATCAGTCTAAGTCCATCAAAGATGAAGTACGTGATAACCTGATAGGTTGTTTACAAAATAAAGAAAACCCTTTCACAGGTATTTTAGGTTATGAAGACACTGTTATACCAGACACAGAGCGTGCCCTATTGAGCAGACATAATATTTTATTTTTAGGATTACGTGGACAAGCAAAAACAAGAATGGCACGTCAGATGACCGACTTGTTAGACGAATACATTCCTGTGATTATGGGCAGTGAAGTGAATGATGATCCATTGAAACCCTTGAGCAAGTTTGCAAAAGATTTGATTGCAGAACATGGAGACAATACGCCAATACAGTGGTTACACCGATCTGAGCGTTATGGAGAAAAACTAGCTACACCTGATGTAAGCGTAGCGGATTTAATTGGTGATATTGATCCTATCAAAGCCGCGAATTTAAAATTGAGTTTTTCTGATGAAAAAGTAATTCATTATGGAATTATACCAAGAAGCAATCGTTGCATTTTTGTAATCAATGAATTACCAGATTTACAAGCAAGGATCCAGGTGTCTTTATTTAATATTTTACAAGAAGGAGACATTCAAATACGTGGTTTTAAATTGCGTATGCCTTTGGATATTTTATTTGTCTTTACTGCGAACCCAGAAGATTATACCAACAGAGGTAGTATTGTTACGCCATTAAAAGACAGAATTGAAAGTCAAATTTTAACTCACTATCCAAAAACTTTAGAAACTTCTTTAGCGATTACAGAACAGGAGGCAGATATTTTAGAAGCGCAAAAACAAAGAGTAGACATTAGTGATTTAATCAAGCGTTTGATTGAACAAGTTTCTTTTGAAGCAAGATCGAACGAATTTGTAGACAAGAAAAGTGGTGTGAGTGCGCGTTTAACCATTGCCGCATTTGAAAATGCCATTAGCTCAGCAGAGCGTCGTGCGATTATTCATAATGAAAAACATACTTATGTTTGGATCAGTGATTTAATGGGCATCATCCCTTCTATTACTGGTAAGATTGAATTGGTTTACGAGGGCGAGCAAGAAGGTCCTTATGAAGTTGCTTTGAATTTATTGAATAAATCCATTCGTACACAGTTTATTGAATACTTCCCGAATCCTGAATTGTTGAAGAAAAAGAAAATGATCAATAAAAAGGGAGAGGAGAAAGCCCTTGATAACCCATACAAGGCCATAACAAGTTGGTTTGACGGAGGTAATCACTTGAATCTAATGTTGGATATGAAAGATGCTGATAAAGTAGTTGCTTTATATAAAGTAGACGGCTTATTTGGTTTAGTAAAAAAATACTACCCACAAGCCAATGAAAAAGAAAGTGCTTTGTTGATGGAGTTTGTTTTACATGGTTTAGCTGCATTCTCATTGATCAATAAAAAAATGATTGATGGCAAGATTGAATTCAATGATTTAATGAGCAGCATGATGAATCTGGACAGCTTTGGTGAGGAAGATTTTAATGAATCGGATTACCAATAAATTTAGGGCATGAACTATTTACATAAAGCCGTTTTTAAAGTAGCATGTATTTTATCTTTTACATTTTGTATTGGCCAGTCTGATTCGACACTTCAAGCACAACCCTTTAAGCAAGAAATTGTACAATTTCAAAAGTCAGATAGTATTGTCATGCCGCCTAAGGGGCAAATCGTATTTGCTGGAAGCTCCTCCTTTACAAAGTGGAAAGACATTGCAATGTATTTCCCAGGTTATCCAATTATCAATAGAGGCTTTGGTGGAGCCGCTTTGCTTGATTTAATTTATTATGCTGATGAGGTAATTATTAAGTACCAACCTAATCAAGTATTTATTTATTGTGGCGAAAATGATATGGCAGATGTAGATACTGTAAGCCCTGTAACAGTATTAGATAGATTTAAAACACTGCACACTATTTTATTAAAAAAACTACCTAGTGCTACCAAGATCATTTTTGTTTCTATTAAACCAAGTGTTGCTAGATGGTATTTAGAGTCAAAATTTATGGAAGCGAATAAGCTAATCCAAGCTTATATTGCTACGCAAAAAAATATACAATATCTAGATGTACACACTTTAATGTTAGATGAAAATAAAGAAGTGCTAAAAGATATTTTTATAGCCGACAAATTACATATGAATCCGAAAGGCTATTTGATTTGGCAGAAGGCCATTGCCCCTTATTTGATCAGCAAATAGCCTAATTGAGTTCCTTTAAAAATAGAACTACGTCATTGATAGACCTTAATTTGATTTTTTTAGCCGACGCAGCTTTTTGTAATAAAGCAGGGTGGGCATTGGTCACAGAGGCGTAGCTAATTTCAGCAATTGGAGATAAAATTCCCTTTGTTGCAATTCCATAAACTGTATTGACTTTAAAATACTGTTCTGTTTTTCCTTTTAAGGGGTCATAGTTTTCTGTAAAAATAAATTTCTCAAGCCTGCTCACTATTTGAAACGCACCTTTATTATGTAGTTCGTAAAACAAAATTTGATTCTTTTTATTGGGGTCTGCATACGCTTGATAAGTGCGGATAACTTGTGTCGTATCTTTTGGATTTAATAAATCAATCGTTGTAATTGACCCCTCCAATGTGGCTAATTCAGCGCCTTTATCATCTATATAATGTACTTCTCCTGTATAGCCATTGAGTTTCATTTTCTCAACAAACACTTTCCCCCCACCGTTTAAATATAAATAAGCTTTCTGCCAACTGTCTTGTAAAAAAGGACTACCCTTTACGTCACTTAAAGCATCACCCGTTTTATTTAAATAATCTGCATTCAAAATTCTAGCAGCCATATTATTTTGGCCACCTGTTTGGCTATAAGCAAATTGTGTTAAAAGGACTAATCCTATAAGCAGGCATTTTTTTGAAAATGTTTTAAATAACATAGTTGGTATTTGAGATTGTATTAATTCAATTCTAAGATAATCTTATTTCCCCAGTATTACAAAGCTTGTCCTCTATTTTGAAGGATCTAATTTAATTTTTGTAAACACTTGTAAGTGAGGTAGGGCAAGCACCGCAATGCCAATAAATAAAAGTGGCATGACTTCTTTGATACTCCAGGCCTCCAAAGAAAAATAAATAAATACAATAATGCCAGTCCATGCTACTACTGCATAGGGTATGGCCTTTGTGAGTAATTTTTTCCATCCAGCAAAACTGTTTTCCATTTCAAATTCTTGCCTTATTTTATCAAAAGACAAAATTGAATGCCATAGTCCAAAATAAAAACTAAAGCATAACCAAAGTGGCAAGAGCATATTTAAAATCGTTAAGCAGCCAATTTGCATGACTGCAAAAAACAATTGCTTGGTGTCTGAAAAAAAATATTTATGGGTAAAAAACAAGATGATATGAATCCCTACAAGCGTAGCCTGAGAAATGGGCAATACGATATTTGCATAATGGATATACTCGTTTGCCTGCATTTTGGATTGTCCTAGTAATACAAATACATCAATTGCTGTATGGATATTTTTACTGAGTAGAAACAAGATCCAGCTAAGGCCTAAAATACTATAGCATAATTTATGAATCCCATTATAGCTTTTCCCTACCCAGTCTATTTCCCCAAAATGGAATGCCGTTAATCCAATGAATATGAGTATGGCTATTGTTGGTAAAAAATACCAAACTAAACCATAGACCAACATATTCATCAGGTATTTGAATAAAAACACGTAGCCGTGTTTTTTATCGGCTCCGGTATTAATGCTTTGATCTATATAAAAATCTAATGCACCGTGGGGGATCCCCAATGTAAATAAGGTAACAAATAAAACCCCTAATTGCTGATTCGTTGATAAAGGAAAATAGGCATGTAATAAGGCTAAACCGAATCCGATGACTAAAAGTAGTTGTCTGAGCTTTATTTGCATATAGTAGGCATAAAAAAAGGGGCGAGTGCAAACTCGCCCCTTAAAGATAGGATGAATTAAGCAGCTTTTCTGCTCAATGCATATATAACAAGACCGAATCCGATTTTATTTACAGCATCACCGATGTTGTAGATAATATCCATATTCAAGCCAATATTTGCAAATCCTGCATACCATTGTCCTTCAGCTGTTCCGATTAAATATCCTAGAGGATAGATAGCCCAACCAACTAAAATGAACCAACCTAATGCTTTGTTTGCAGAAGCAACAGCTGAACCAGCGCTTGTAGCTAATTTCTTAACATCGCCTAACCATACTTCATATACAATGTAGAAGTAAGCAAGTGCACTCACTGTACCCCAAACTGTAGCATTACCTAATCCAGCTTCACCCATGTAACCTGTTACCAACATTACAACAGAAGCTAAGATCATTTTCCATAATAAACTTGTTGTACCACCAGCTTTTTTTGTGATCAAGTAGAACTCAACACACATCAAAGGCACAGTTAACAACCAATCTACGTAACGGAAGAAGGTTGGAGAATCTTGCGTTTCAGCATAGTAGCTACGCATGTAGTAGTAGTGAACTGCAGCAATAAAAGTGATCAAACCCGATACTAATACCGAAGTGCGCCACTCTTGACTTGTGTTGTTCAACTCAAAAAAGAAAAAAACCGAAGCGGCCATCATAGCCATTGTGCCTACAAAGAAAGTAAACGAAACGTAGTCCGTTTTTGCGATCGCTGTAGTTGCATCTAATAAAAATAAAGAATCCATATTGTGGAGATTTGGTGAACGTGTTTGTAACTGTCGTTAGTTAGAACATGAATTTAAATAAATTGTTTGAAAAATTAAAAAAAAATTTAAACAAAAAAAGAATTTTTTTATCAATCTTGTATCCTAAATCATTTAAAAATACACACATAATCAATTAGTTAGGTTCTTTTATAAATATTTTAATAATAAGATTTAAAATTATTTATTTAATTGATAATCAGCTATTTAAGTATTTTTTAAAAATTTTAATATTTTTTACAACAATTTTCTGATGGATTTGCCCTTTTTTATGGGAACCTGAACCGTTTGATCCATGCTCAATGCACCATTTACCCAGATGTATTTGAAGCCTTTGGCAAATTGATGGGAATCCTCGAAGGTGGCCATGTCTGAAACCTCTTCCGCATCAAATACAACAATGTCTGCAAAGTAGCCTTCTTGTATAATCCCTCTCTTAGCTATATTAAATTTATTCGCAGGCAAGGAAGTCATTCTTCTAATGGCTTCTTCTAAACTCAATACGCCCATGGTTCTGACATACCTTCCTAACACACGTGAATTGGTGCCATATGCTCTTGGATGTGGTTTACCATACCCTTTCATTGCGATGCCTGCGTCACTTGCGAACATATTAAATGGATATTGCATAATGGCTTTGACATCCGATTCGGTCATGCCATGGTAAATCATTTGTGCACCCCCTTGTTCCATCATTTGAATGATTGTTTCTGCTTCATTTAATGCAGTATGTTTATTACCTCTTAATAGATTAATGGCTTCGATATCTTTTCCATTATAACTACTGTCTGCTCTATAATTAGCCACTACGGCGTAGGTAAAATGTTTGATCCCCCTTTCTTTTAATATACCAATGATTTCATTGGCTACTTTTTTTCGAATGCTTGGATTTTTTAATCTTGCAAAAATAGAGTCCTGTCCATCAGACAAAACCCAGTCTGGCAATAAGACACTAAGCTGTGTACTGCTTGCAGTATAAGGGTATTGGTCGATAGTCACATCAATGCCCTCTTTTCTTGCATTCACTACCAATGGAATTGTTTCCTTACTTCGGCCCCAATTATTTTGACCACTAATTTTAAAATGCGAAATTTCAACGGGTATGGAGGCGGCTCTTCCTATTTGGATGGCTTCGTTCACCGCGTCCACTACTTGATTTTCTTCGTTGCGAATATGTGATGCATACACGCCGCCCTTTGATGCTATAACTTTTGCAAGCCTTACAATTTCCTCGGTAGGCGCATAGGTACCAGGGATATAAATTAAACCAGTTGACATACCCACCGCACCATCTTGCATGGCTTGAGCAGCAATTTTTTCCATCTGTTGCATTTCAGCTTCTGTAGCATGTCTATTTGCAGTGCCCATCACTTGCTTGCGAATGGTATTATGTCCAATCAAGGACGCAATATTGATAGACATACCAATTGAGTCTAAATGATTAAAGTAGGTATTTAAATTATCAGCCGATCCGCCGCAATTCCCTGTCACGACAGTGGTTACGCCGTCGTATAAAAAATTACTAGCCAATGGGTTTCTGGTTTCGCCACCTTCTAAGTGTCCGTGCACATCTATAAAGCCAGGCGCTACAATCAAGCCCTTTGCATCGATCTCTCTGGTTGCTTTCCAATAACTTAAATTACCTATTGCAATAATTTGATTGCCCTTGATGGCCACATCTTTATATTGCCACTGATTGCCTGTGCCATCAATTAGCTTTCCGTTACGGATAATAAAGTCTGCAGTTTGCGCATTTGCTTGAAGCAATGTAAAAACAAAGGCAATCAATAAAAGGATATTTTTCATAATACTATTTTGTCTACCCAATTTACTAAATCTTACTCCATTTGTCATTCATTTTTATTTATTCAACCTAAAAAATGTATTTTCATTGGATCAATTATCAACCTATGAAAAAGTATATTTTATGCTTTGTTGTCACATTGGCTTGTGCAACAAATTTGAAAGCACAACAAACTCAAAAACCACCTTTACATGGTAAAGACTGGGTAGCAATTACAGGTAAACCATTGGCTGCAACTGCAGGCTCAATGGTATTTCAAAAAGGTGGTAATGCAGTAGATGCTGCATGTGCTATGCTAGCGGCAACATGTACCATGTGGGATGTGTTAAGTTGGGGCGGTGAAACACAAGCCTTGATCTACAATCCAAACACTAAAAAAGTAATTGCGATTAGTGCAATGGGATTTGCGCCAACAGGTGCGACACCAGAATTTTATAAAGGCAAGGGTTTTAATTATCCTCCACAATACGGTCCTTTAGCAGCAACTACACCTGGAACACCAGGAGGTATTTGTTTGATGTTGGCCAATTATGGCTCTATGAGTTTAAAAGAAGTATTGGCGCCAGCGATGGATCTAGCTGCAGGTTATCCAATTGATGCACAAACTGCAAATAGTATTGAGCGTGGTAAAGACTTGATCAAAACATGGCCCTATAGTAAAAAAGTATTGTTACCACATTTAGGAGAAAAAAGAGAAGCACCAGAAGCTGGTGAAATATTTGTTCAAAAAGATTTATTGAACACTTTACAAAAAATGGTAGACGCCGAGCAAGCTGCATTGAAACAAGGCAAGACTCGTAAAGAGGCTATCTGGGCTGCTTATGATCGTTTTTATAAAGGAGACATTGCAGATGAATTTGTAAGAGGCGTGCAAGAGCAAGGTGGATTGATTACTAAAGAAGATTTAAAAAACTGGAGACCTACAGAAGAAGCACCATCGATGGTCAACTATAAAGGTATTGATGTGTATAAACTTCAAGCATGGACACAAGGACCATCTTTATTACAAGCTTTAAATATTGTAGAAAATTTTGACTTAAAAAAAATGGGCTATAATTCTGCGGATTATATGCACACGATATATCAAGCAATGAATTTAAGTTTTGCGGATCGTGATTTTTATTATGGTGATCCAAAGTTTGCAACCAACCAACCAATGACAGGTTTATTGAGTAAAGCTTATGCAAAACAAAGAGCTGCTGAAATTGATATGACTAAGAACAATCCTAATGCAGGTCCTGGAGATCCTTATCCATTCGAAGGAAAAACAAATCCTTATATGAATTTAATTAAAGCAAAAGGATTTCAACCTTCAGTAGATACTGCAAAAAATAAAACTGGATTTGCACCGGCGCACGATTTAAGAACTGTTGCATCTTTGAATACGAATGAAAAATTACCAATCGATGCAGACTATATGGATCGTTTATGGAGAGGCACTACCACTGTTGAAGCAGCAGATAAAGAAGGATGGATTGTTTCTATCACACCAAGTGGTGGATGGTTACCAGCAACCATTGCGGGTAACACAGGTGTTGGAATGAGCCAACGTATGCAAAGCTTTGTATTGGATTCTGCACAGAGTCCATTCAATGTAGTTGCACCAGGTAAAAGACCAAGAGTAACTTTAACACCAAGCTTAGCAATCAAAGACGGTAAGCCATATATGGCATTTGGAGTGCAAGGTGGTGATACACAGGATCAAAACTTATTGCAGTTCTTTTTAAATATGGTTGAATTTGGGATGACTGTTCAAGAAGCAACTGAAGCTGCGAATATCAATTCAAATCAACTTTGGCTTTCTTTAGGAGGCACTAAAGTGGCGGACAGAAAACCAAGACCAGGCAGCATATTATTACATGATAATGTTTCTGAGTGGGTTCGAAAAGACCTAAGAGCTAGAGGATATAATTTAACTTTCGATGATCGTACAAGTGGTCCAATCAATGCCATTTTATTTGATTGGAAACATGGATCTATGTGGGGCGGTAGTTCCAATCATGGAGAAGATTATGGTATCGCATGGTAGGAT
>CAMCQV010000057.1 GCA_945877085.1 Chitinophaga pinensis | reverse complement strand
AGCCAACAAATGGAATTTCGAATGTCCTGTTATGGCCCATAACCGTACTTTAAGGGTTGCAAAGTTAGTAAAAATAGGTCAAAAGACAAAGTTTATACTAATTTTACTAGATAATTATTCTCTGCAAATGTATCGATTTAGACCGGGTTGGAGCAAGTTCATTTTACCATTCGCATGGGTATTTCTATTTGTTATCTGTGTACTGGCTCCTAATTATCCAAACTTAATAGCAAACTACTATAACCAAGGCTTTTTTAAATACTGGACAATTGGGTTGAGATGGGTATTTGGGAGCATCCCATTTGCCATGGGAGAGTTTGTTTATATGATTGTTATTATATTGTTGATTATCAATATAATAAAGTATTTTACTTTATTAAAAAGGTTCAATCAAATTTGGCAAAAAATAGGTTTTATATTATTTAAACTAGCTTGGTTAGGCATCCGATTATTTGTGGTTTTTCAGTTTATTTGGGGCTTCAATTACATGCAACCAGATCCAACCAAAACATTTGATTTAAGCATCCAGCCCCCAAAAAACGTTCAAATTGCACAAATTGAGATCAATCAATTGACTTATGAATTGATTCAGGAACTCAACCAAACTAGAAAAGAGCTGTCCAGCTACAAGGGGGTAATACCCAATTTTGAACAAACTGTAGCAAAAGTGCAGCATGCTTATGGAAGGATATCAAAGGCATATCCCATGCTTCAACTTCAAAATCAAAGTATCAAAAAAGCGATTTTCCCAAACTTGGGGGATTATATTGGATTTTTGGCTTTTTATCAACCCATCACGGCAGAAGCGATTATGCGTTCTGACTTACCTATGATGACCCAGCCTTATACCATTGCACATGAAATGGCACATCAATTAGGTTACGCATCCGAAACAGAAGCCAATTTCATTGCCTTTGTGGTTACAACCGAAGCGGATGATCCGATGTTAAAATATTCCATGTTATTGCAAATGTTTACTTATGCGCAGGATGCACAATTATTGTTACTTGCAGGGACAAAAGGTTTTGATGCATGGAAAGCGCAGATAGCAAAGAATAAAGCTATGTTAAGTCCCGCTGTATTGAAAGATCGAGCGGAGATTAAAGCATTTTTTGCAGCAAGAGCGTATAAGCAAATACAAGCATCCAATCAGTTGTATGATCAATTCTTAAAATGGAATCAACAAGCAGCAGGCTTAAATAGCTATGCAGATGTATTGAAATGGGTGAGGGCGTATCGACTTAAAACTGATTCTTCCACATCATACTCTCGATAGGCTTTTCTGGTTGGCCACTATATTTAGCATTTGCTTTTTTATTGTAGCTCACTTCAATTTCGCCATCCACAGGGAAGTAGATCAATTGACCAATTGGCATCCCTTTATAAACGCGTACAGGTTGTTTTACAGAAATTTCTAGGGTCCAATAACCACAGAATCCAACATCACCTTTACCAGCAGTTGCATGAATATCAATTCCTAAACGGCCAGTGGATGATTTACCTTCTAAAAAAGGCACATGTGCATGTGTTTCTGTGTATTCTAAAGTAACACCTAAATAAAAGCCAGTTGGCTCTAAAACAAATCCTTCCTCAGGTATTTCAAAATAAGTAATGGTATTATGTGCTTTGGCGTCAAGAACAGCATTGTCATAAGTAGCCAACCATTTTCCAAGATGCACGTCATAACTATTACTTCCAAGATCTTTACGATCGTATGGTTCAATTTTAATGGTTCCTTTTTGGATTTCTTCGAGTATGCGTGAATCTGATAATATCATCTTAATCTATTTATGTTTAATTTCGGCCTTTAAAACAGACCGCAATCTAATTCAAAATGCCTTTCTTTTATCAACAAAATATTAACGAGACAGCCCATCTAGCCATTTGGTCTATTCAAGAACCTGCGTCCTTTTTTGAAACAGATGTGCAGCTTGCTGTTCCCATTGCCAATGAGGAAAGGAGGACACAACATTTGGCAGTAAGATTGTTGTTTAAATTAATGATGCCAGAGGCAGATTTAAGTCAATTGGTGATGGCAGATAATGGGAAACCCTATTTAATTGGATTGCCTTTTCATTTCTCATTTTCACATTGTAAGGGTTATGCAGCCTGTGCAGTAGACGATCAGCCTGTAGGAATAGATATCGAAATCATCCACCCACGCATTGCAAAAGTGGCGCATAAGTTTTTAAATGATCAGGAGAAAGCAATGATTGCATCTTTGGATGAAAAAGACCAATTGAATCAGTTGGCATTTTTATGGGCAGCCAAAGAAGCGATGTATAAAAAGTACGAACAATTGGGGATTGATTTTGCGAAGGATTTCAATATCCTTGAATTAACCAAGGAGGATAGGGGTACTGTGCCCGCTCAAATTTTACATAAAGGAAGTAATATCGGCGTCCATTTAGACTATCATTTTGGAGCGGACTATATCTGTGTTACTTGTTACAAATAGATAACCTTAGATCATTATTCTTCCTCTAGTCCAATTGTGGTATCATCTTCTAGTAAATCTAAATGGATGGCATCTGCACCTGCGATGCCTTCTATAGATCCTTTAATGTGCATGGCATTGAGTAATACTTTTTCAAGTTGCTTCTCTCTAGCTTTCCAAAGTTTTTCCATGGCATCTCTTTCTTTTTGAATACTAGAACGCATTTGTCTAAAACCTTCGCCAACTGCTTTCCATTGTTCGCTGAATTCATTACTCGTTAAGTAATCATACAAAAAACTCATTTTGTCGCCTTTATTGACTTGACTCTTTTTGGTATCATGGATTTTAAGAATCGCATTTCTCAATAATAAGGCAACACTTTTTACTTCTTGGAAAGAGCAAATATATACGCCGTCTTTTTCGCCAAAACGATCTAATTCTTTAGGAAAGGTTTGTGTCACAATCACTGCAATATCTGCACCTTGACTGCGCATGTCCGCTTTTAATTTATCAATCCACTCTTGGTTAAAGTCTTTGGTCCTTTTACTTTCATAAATAATTTTACCAGCTTCTTGTCCAAGGCTATTGCGAACCATTTGTATACAATCTGCACCTCGAACACCTTTGCCTACCTCGGAGATCTGGTCAAATGGGAAGCTTGTCTTAAGTAATTCTTCTAATAATAATTCTTGAACCTCGCCTTGCATTTGCATACTGCCTTGTTCTGCTTTTCGACGCATTTCTTCGGCTAGTTTGCGTTGGTCTTCTAATTGCTTTTCTAATTCTTTTACTTTCAGCACATGCTCTTGGTCTTTGATAGACAAGCGTTCTGCTTCTTCTTTTTGTATTTGTGCTTTTAAACTTTCTCTTTCGGTGTTTAATTTTCTTTGTAATTCTAATTCAAGTTCTGCTTCCTTTGCTTGAATAGCTTGAACTTGTTTTAAGAATTCTAATTCTTTTTGTCTGAACTCATTTACCTGCTTGCTCATATTGGCTTCGTTGTCTTGCATCAACTTAAGCTTATGTTCATACTCACCAGCAATATTCTTTTTTAATTGATCTGTTAATTCGTTCTGAATTTTTGTTTTTTGTTCCGCCAATAATTGATTGGTTTCTTCTTCTTTCTTTTTTTGCCAATCGGTCATCTTACCACGCAATTCTTTTTCAATCTCGTCGCGGATAGCGTCGGTTGGTTCAAAGCTGTGTTGACATTTTGGGCAGATTACATTGTAGTTTGACATGGTACAAAGATGCAAAAAATAATAACAGCCTCACTAAATTTATGTAATTTTGCATTGCATGCGGAGGTGGCGAAATTGGTAGACGCACTACCTTGAGGTGGTAGCGCCCATACCCGGGCGTGGGAGTTCGAATCTCCTCTTCCGCACAAAGCTTGTCAGGCATTGACAGGCTTTTTTATTGCGAAAAAGCGTCAAAAACTTGTTTTTGAAAGCTGGGGAGTAGTAAAAAAGACAAGGAAATGCAATGCATTTCCTTGAAAAGTTTTGGGTAAACAATCTTCTTGATTAGCGAACGCAGTGAGCTAATCTATATTACAATGACTTCAAGATCTCATCAGCCGATCTTACATAGTCCATATTTTTTGCTTCAGTCGCCATTTGCTTACAAGTTTCTGCACTTGCTTTAGCACCTTTTTTATCATTCAATGCAACATGAATTCTAGCTTTTAATAAATGCAACCAATATGCTTTTGCATTTGCAGCAATTGCTTTATCCGCAAATACCAAAGCCTTATTGTAATCATGATCTAATTCAAGGTAAAATGTTGCAGCAGATTGATATACATTAGGGTTTACAGTTGCAGCAGCTGTAGCAGCATCAATTTGTGCACGAACCGCAGGTCTGATATCTGTGCTTATAGGAATATTTACTTTTGTCTTACCCCATTTTAAATAAATTGTTGCAGTTTGAGCAGTGATGGCGTCAATGCCAATTGTGAAAGTTTCTGTGGTGCTTCCAGTTGTTTCTGGAGCCACTTTAAAACGAACCACATCTTCTGCTTCTTTATAGTCGAAACTTCCCCAACCTTTAGAATTGGTATTGATAATAATTGTCCATTCTGAAGCACCAGGGATAGTGAATAAACCATATGATCCTGCAGGAATTGTTTTGTTTCCAATATTCACTGGGTCAGAGAAAGTTAATTTAGTAGCACCATTTGCACCTGTTCTCCATACATCACCAATTGGGGCTAATAAACTACCTGCACCAAAAACAGCACGACCTTTTAAGCTTGGTCTTGAATATACGATTTCAATTTTACCTAATCCAAATTCTTGGGTTAATGTTTGCGCAGGGCTAGGAGCTGGCATTTTTACTTGTGCCATTGTAGTTAAGCTTAAAAAGCTTCCAATTACAAAAAGTATCTTTTTCATATTTCTTAATTTTAGAACAACAAACCTAATTTATTTTAGGCGTTTATCCTGTTATTTTTTTTGAAAGGCTGGGTGAAAACGATCCAGGGTGTCCCTAAGGAAATCCCTATTGATATGGGTATAAATCTCGGTGGTGGTGATGCTTTCATGACCAAGCATCTCCTGAACAGCCCTAAGGTCGGCTCCGCCTTCTACTAAATGTGTGGCGAAACTATGACGGAGGCTATGGGGAGAAATGGTCTTTTTAATACCTGTTTTGAGGATGAGGTCTTTGATGATGTAAAAAATCATGACCCTACTCAGCCCTTTACCACGATTGTTAAGGAACAATATATCCTCGCAGTTTTTAGCTGGGGTTTGATGCACTCTAATGGTGTCCTTGTATAATTTGATATACTTTATGGCATCTGCTCCTATGGGCACCAATCTTTCTTTATCACCCTTTCCAATCACCCTAATAAATCCAACGTCTAAATACAAGCAAGATATTTTAAGTTGAATGGCTTCTGTTACCCTAAGCCCAGAACTGTACATGACTTCTAAAATGGCTTTGTTCCTGCCGCCCTCGGGTTTACTTAGGTCAATTTCGCCAATCATTTGTTCTATCTCTTCGAAGCTTAAAACATCCGGTAGTTTTCGACTTGTTTTAGGACTAGGTAGTAAAGTAGTGGGGTTGATATGACAAATCTGTTCAATTAAACAATATTTGAAAAAAGATTTAATGCCGGATATAATTCTAGCCTGAGAAGTAGCAGCCATGCCTATTTCACCGATACTTTGAATGAAGCCTTGTAAATGCATCATTTCAATATCTGCAGGTGTATGGATTGTTTTAATTGGTTCTAAATAGAAGGCTAGTTTATCAATATCTCTTAAGTAAGCGTCAACAGAATGCATACTCAATGATTTCTCTAATTGCAAGAAAGCTTTAAACCCTTTTTTATAGATATCCCATTGCATTTGCTCAAAACTAGTTTAGGAAAAGATTTGATATTTCATTGATAAAGGGTTTATTTCGTGTCTGATTCAAAACCCTATGCAAGTAAATTTAAGGTCATTTAAGCAGAAAGTTAAACTTAATGCAAAACAATTCAGATCGTTCCTAACAAAGATAGAAAAGAAAAATCCTAAAAACCTTGATCAAATTGCTGCAAAATTAAGTACAGAAGTTTGGGCAGAAGTGGATTGCTTGTCTTGTGCGAATTGTTGTAAGTCGATGAGCCCAACTTTTACAACAACTGATATCAAAAGAATTGCTGCACATTTTGAGATCAAACCTGCTGAGTTCAAAGCCACTTGGTTGGAATACGATAAAAAAGACAAGGATTGGGTAAATGTTTCAAAACCTTGTCAGTTCTTGAATTTAAGTTCAAATATGTGTTCTATCTATGAGGTTAGACCAGCTGATTGCGCAGGGTTCCCGCATTTAACTAAAAAGAAATTTGTAGAGTACATTCATGTGCACAAGCAGAATGTGGAATATTGTCCAGCCACCTATAAGTTAGTAGAAAAAATGAAGGCTTCTATGTAGATGTTTACAGTTATTTTAAAAATAAACATCTTCGATAAAAAAAAGATCCCATTTAGTTTCTGAGTATAATTGAATTGCAATCACATCGAATTGAAGCATCTTCCAACTAGGATTTTGGTATTGGAACAAGGCAGCTGCATTTTTTAAGTGCTGCATTTTTATCGCATCGATATGCTGTTCTGGAAAACCATAAGTAGTTGACCTTCTGGTCTTCACTTCTATAATATGTAAGCAGTTTTCTTTGCTTGCAATGATGTCAATTTCTAAATGTTTATAACGCCAATTTCTAAAAAGGACGGTATAACCCATGCTGATTAGGTAACTTGCGGCTTTATTTTCGCCTAAAAACCCAGTATCTTTGTTGTGTTGACTCATTATAAGTGGATTTAATTTGATTTATTTGAGTAAACAGGAAAATAGTTAAAAGGCATACATGAACACAGCGTATAAATTACAAGGAATTCATAGGCATTACGAGTGGGGTGGTAAATCTTTCATTCCTCAATTGATGCATGTAGACAATGCGATTGGTAAACCATTTGCAGAATATTGGATGGGGGCACATCCATCTGCACCTGCCATGGTGGAAACTGCTGAAGGTCTTAAGGCGCTAGATCAAATGATCCAAGAAAAGAAAGTAGATTTTTTAGGTACAAACACTGCAGCTCAATTTGGGTCTTTGCCTTATTTATTTAAAATTTTGGATGTCGAAAAAATGCTGAGTATTCAGGTGCATCCTTCAAAGGATAATGCAGAAAAAGGCTTTTTAAAAGAACAACAAGCGGGCGTACCGATAGATGCATCAAACAGAAATTATAAAGACCAAAATCATAAACCAGAAGTGATGGTGGCTTTAAGTGATTTTTGGTTATTACATGGTTTTATGCCAGCCATTGCACTTAAAGAAAGATTATCAAGTCTTGCTCCTTTACAAATATTATTACCTGTATTTGGTCAGGATGATTATGCTGGTTTGTATAGTCATTTTATGCGCCTTGATCAATCTGCATCAGATAAATTATTAAAACCTTTATTGGAAATTGCTGTGCATGAAGTGGCAGCCGGCAAAGTGGATAAATCACATCCGCATTGGTGGGCCAATAAATACTATGGAGGTATTGTGCCTTCATCCAATATCGACAAAGGCATCCTTTCTATCTATATTTTAAATATTGTCAATGTGCCAAAATACCAGGGGGTTTTTCAGGGGGCAGGGCTTTTACATGCTTATTTAGAAGGACAGAATATAGAATTGATGGCCAATAGTGATAATGTTTTAAGAGGCGGATTAACTCCAAAACATATAGATATTGAGGAGCTCCTAGATCATGTAAAATTTGAACCAACTTATCCAAGTATATTAAAAGGTGATCTTACTAATTCAAATGAAGTATTATTTCCTTGTCCGGTGCCCGATTTTGGTTTAACTAAAATCACCTTAACACCCCAGGAAACTTACACAAACAAGACCAGTTCCTTTGAAATGTTTTTAGTGATGCAAGGGGATGTCCAATTGGACGGGATTGACTTAAAACCCGGAGAATTGGCTGCAGTGAAGGCCGGAGCGGCCTATCACATCCAATCAACTGGGGCTGAAACGGCTTTAATATTCAAATCCTTCGTGCCTTAAATGAATTATACACATTTGAGGAAAATCAATCTGGCATAAAACTAACCATTTATGTATATTTGATTTTTGAAATAATTTATAAAATAGCGACCGATGAAACTGAACAAAGAAATAGTGATTGCCTTAATTATAATGATTGTAACGAGTGCATTTTATAGAGTGTTACCAGGTAGACCATTTGGTTTTGCACCACAAATTGCAATTGCTTTATTCAGCGGCTCATTGTTTGTAAAAAACAAACATTTTGCATTTTTGTTACCCCTTGTTTCAATGTTCTTATCTGATTTATTATATCAAGTACTATATGTGAACCATTTAACAACCATTCAAGGTTTTTATGATGGACAATGGCAGAACTATATATTAATTGCTGCAACTGCAATTTTTGGATTTGGTTTACAAACAAACAACGTAAGCAAATTCGCAGGTAATTTTATTGCTGCTCCAACTGTTTATTTCCTTGTTTCAAACTTTATGGTTTGGGCTAGCTTTGGTGGTTACCAACGTCCTTTGACATCTTTAGGTTTGTTTCAAACAATGGTAGACGGTTTACCATTTTATGGATATAGTATAGCTGGCACATTCGTTTTTGGTGCAGTGATGTTTGGTGGATTGAAATTGATACAGCCTAAATTAAAAGCGATTAAAGTTAAAAGCTAACTTTTTAAAACATATTATAAAGCCGCTCTTTTCTTGTAAATGAGCGGCTTTTTTTATGCTAATTAGTTATTTAATTATGCTGTTTTATTTCTTAGGATCTATGGCTTCGTAAAATTCGTCAATTTGCCAAGGGCCAGTATCTGCTGCCATGGTGGCTAACTCGTCACAACGGTTATTATAAGGGTTGTCCGCATGTCCTTTTACCCAATGAAATTTCACCATATAAAGTTTAGATAGCTCATAAAAGGCGAGCCAAAGGTCTTTGTTCTTTTTGCCTCCTTTAAAGTCTGTTTTAATCCAATTGTCTAACCATTTTTTCTCTACAGATTCAACCACGTATTTACTATCTGTATATACAAGAATTGGCAATTCTTTTGTTTTTAAGATGGATATTGCTTTGATTACAGCCAATAGCTCCATTCTATTATTGGTGGTATATTTATACGCTTCGGCAATCTCTTTGACCTTCTCTCCCCATATCAAAATGGCACCAAAACCGCCTGGTCCAGGATTGCCTCTTGCCGAGCCGTCAGTATAGATAATTATTTTGTCCATAGATCCCTTTCATGGTCGAAAGCAAGATACAATAATTTGATTAGTTAAGGCTATTTCATTGAATTTGTAATTATCTTTAGCGCCATTCGAAACAAGATTGTATATGATTGAAAAACTGAATTTCCATTTAAGGTTTAAAACGAGTTTTGGGCAAAACATTTTCATTACTGGAAACCACCCATTATTAGGCAATGGCAATATCGAAGCGGCTGTTCCAATGGTATATTTAAATGAGGACTATTGGGTCTTGCATTTAGCCACAAAAGGATTGTTAAAAGAGGAGACGATTCACTATAGTTATTTTATTCAAAATGCAGATGGGACTAGAATATTTGATTGGGGTTCAGATAAATCTATCAACTTAGATCAATTGGCCACAAAGGAATTAGTTTTGATAGATGCATGGAATTTTACTGGATATATTGATAATACATTTTATACTGCGCCTTTTGCAAATGTATTATTACAAAGCAAAGCGCATCAGGCAAAACCAGACCATCCAAAAAATACAACGCATATCTTTAGAGTTAAAGCACCTTTACTAACCACAAATCAAACAATTTGTATCATTGGAGAGGCTAAGGAAATTGGCGGATGGGATGCAGCAAAAGCATTGCCATTAAATAAAATAATAGATCAACCTTATTATGAAATTGCTTTGAACTTAAGTAAATGCAATTTTCCTTTGGTGTATAAGTTTGGTATTTATGATACGGAACTAAAAAAGTTTATTTCATTTGAATCTGGCAATAATAGGGTTTTGTATGAGCCAGTTAGTAAAAATAAATTAGTATTGGTACAGGATGGATTTGCACAGGTAGGCCACAATCAATGGAAAGGAGCAGGCGTTGCCATTCCTGTTTTTTCATTAAGATCCAAGAAAAGTATCGGTGTTGGAGAATTTAGTGATATTAAATTATTGGCAGACTGGTCTAAAAAAATTGGTTTAAAATTAATTCAGTTATTGCCAATCAATGATACGACTGCTACACATAGCTGGATGGATTCTTATCCCTATGCAGCGATTTCGGCTTTTGCTTTACATCCAATGTATATTCGTTTATCTGAAATAGTAGATGCTGATCAAGCGCATTTAATTCAAGATGCGGTGGACCATCAAATCGCATTGAACAACTTATCTGTAGTAGATTATGAATCTGTGCTGTCAATAAAGTGGAAAGTACTAAAAGCAGTCTATGTTGTTAATGGAAAAAGAGATTTAGCGACAACTGCATTTAAACAATTCTTTAATGACAATCAAGCCTGGTTGCTACCATATAGTGCATTTTCTTATTTAAGAGATTTGCATGGGACTGTAGACTTTAACACTTGGCCTAGTCATGCTACATTCAATGCAATCGAAATTGATCAATTGGCAAATCCAAAATCTAAGACTTATTCAGCTATAGCATTCTTTTATTTTGTACAATTTCATTTACACCTTCAATTAAAAGCAGCAACTGATTATGCGCACGCTCAAGGTGTAGTATTAAAAGGAGATATTCCAATTGGGGTGTATCGTTTTGGTGCAGACGCATGGCAGCATCCTCATTTATTTCATATGGATAAACAAGCGGGTGCGCCTCCGGATGATTTTGCCGTGTCGGGACAAAATTGGGGTTTCCCTACTTACAATTGGGACCAGATGGCTGGTGATGGCTTTGCTTGGTGGAAGTCTAGGTTTGATCAAATGAAATACTATTTTGATGCATTCAGGATTGATCATATTTTAGGCTTCTTTAGAATTTGGAGTATTCCAATGCATGCTGTAGAAGGCATTTTGGGACATTTTGTTCCAGCCATTCCAATAAGCAT
>CAMCQV010000056.1 GCA_945877085.1 Chitinophaga pinensis | reverse complement strand
GGTGCATTAATAAGAATACTATCTGGGTTGGATAACAAAGCTATATCGCTGTAAAATAATTGTTGACCAATGCTATATTGTTTTGTGATTTCTTTTGATAGATTTCTTAATTGAATGCTAATTTTCCAACTTGGATTTTGATCATTTTTCGCCTTTACTTCTGTAATCTGTGTAATTTGACTCAATGGATCAAGTTCTAATACCATCAATGCTGCGTTAATGGTATCCACTTCTGCAAATATTTTTTCTTTTGTGAAATTATAAAATCCATTTGCTCTAAATAAACCAACCAATCTATCTAATTCATTATTGATGCCTTGGTCCGAAAATGCTTGCCCTTTCTTTAAGTAACTAGCAGCTTTATTTTTTATAGCAATCGATTGTAAAATTGGATCTGATAATTGAAAAGTAACGGTATCAATTATCGTTTTCTTATTGAGCGCTACCTGCATTGCCACAGTGGTTCTCCATTCATTCTTAACCGTATCAGTGGAAATAATAGGTGTCAAGACAGGGTGATAATAACCTTCTGTTGCTAAATAACTGGACATATATTGAATAGTCCTAGTCATCCTTTCTGGCTGATAGCTTCTAGGATTGATGATGGTATTAAAAATACCATATTGTCGAATGGTACGAACTTTGATACTGTCATCCCAGTAATTATCCAATGCAATAGAGATTGCCTTGGCTTGCTGCTTTGATGCAGCGTCCTTCACTATGATTTTATTTTTATAAATGAACTCAGTTTCCTTGGGATAATTGTGCACAATGGCCATTTTCAAATCTGCGCAGCTATTTAATAAAAATAAAAGGCTGAATAGACTCAAACTTGAGGAGAATCGAATAATTTTAACTTTCCCAAAATGCATTTGCATGATCAATAAGAATGAGCTCAAATATATCCAATCTTTCGCCCATAAAAAACATTGGGCAGAAGAATCTGTTTTTATCATCGAAGGACCAAAGATGATGGAAGAGCTAATGGCATCCAATTTCGTGATTAGACAAGCTTATGCCACCAAAGAATGGATCGAAACTCAGCCCTATAAGCCACATTATGTGACTGAGGTAGCCGATTTTGAATTAGATAAATTAACCCAATTACAAAAAGCCAATCAAGTCATTGCATTGGTTGAGAAAAAACAAATAAAAGGCCCCATACAATTAAAGGGTAAGATGACTTTGGTTTTAGATGGCATTCAAGACCCTGGAAATTTAGGTACCATTATTAGAACGGCTGATTGGTTTGGTTTAGATCAAATTGTAGTAAGTGCAGATACAGCAAGTTGTTATAATCCGAAAGTAGTGCAAAGCACGATGGGCAGTATTTTAAGAGTGGATGTGGTAGTTGCAGATTTACCTGAATTCATCCAATCTGCTAAAATGCCTATTTATGGCGCAGTGTTAGAAGGGAAGTCAATTCAAACAACTGTATTAGCAAAAGAAGGAATATTAATAATTGGCAATGAATCTAAAGGGATACGACCACCCATTTTATCTTTGATCACTGATCCAATCACCATTCCAAAATATGGCAATGCAGAATCCTTAAACGCCGCTGTTGCAACTGGAATTATTTTATCCAACTGGCAACATTAATCGAATCTAATTGCTTTAGCAGGACTTATTTTTTTGATCCAAATTGTTGGTAAAAGAAATGACAAGTAACATACAATTGCTGTTCCAAAAATAACACCAATCACTTGTAATGGTTGAATCTGAATAGGAAGTACATCAATTAAATAAGCAGACTCGTCTAACTGTATCCAATGAAATTTTAATTGTAGAATTGAAAGCCCAAGTCCAATCAAAACGCCTAGTCCGATACCTGCACAGGCAATAAAACTTGCTTGATACAGAAATACTTTTCGGATCATGGCATGGGTTGCGCCCATTGCATTTAAACTTCCTATCATAGGGACACGTTCCAATAATAAAATCAATAAACAAGTAATAAGATTCACAATAGCGATGAATAGCATGATGATGATAGTGATATCCCTATTGATACTTTGTACTTGAATCCAATCAAAAAGTTGAGGATACAAGTCGGCGCTTGCACTGGCCACCCAATTTTCTGGCAGAATGGATTGGATGTCTATTTGCGTTTGGGTTATTGAATTTAAGTCCTTCACATTTATTTGATAGCCTGAAATTGCTTTCGGTGCTTGTATTAGTTGTTGCAATAGATGAATATCTAAAAATACATTTTTTAGATCATATGCTTCGATACCGGAATGGAATAAACCTACTACACTCAATCTTCTTTCTTGTACTTGATTATTTTGAAAAAAATAAAGTCTTACTTCATCACCAATTACAATATGTAATTTAGAAGCCAAATTTTTTGAGAGCACAATTTCTTTACTTGGGGATTGGCCATCGCTTTGAATGAGCCTGCCTTGAATCAAATTAGGAATACTAGAAAAATCAGCAATGCCTTTTGCATTCAATCCTTCAATTTCAATATCCTTGGCAAGTACCATGGTTTGGTTCAAAAACGCCGAACTAGATTGAACATTTGAGATGGTCTTTATTTTTTTTGCAAGCTCCGGGTTATCATTGAGGCTAGCTCCATTGACCGAACTAATTTGAAGATGTCCCCAGAAGGAGAATAATTTATGACTTACTGTTGACTGAAACCCATTGACAATAGAAAAAGTAAGCAAAATTGCAGCCACACTAATAGCAGTTGCCGCGATAGATAGTCGTACTATAAATCGGGTATAGTTTTTTTGTTTGTAAAAACTTATTCTTTTAGCTATTTCAAAGGCAGTGTTCAACTGTTAATTTTAATCAAATCTAGTTTTTTATCTTTATAATTAGCGCATTCAACTTAGTTTCGTAGGTGTAAACAATAGGTATGAAAAACTGGGTACTCTTAATTTGTTTGTATTTTTTGACTTCGCCATTATTAGCGCAGGTGGATAAAATAATGGATGCCAATATTCAAACCGTCTTGATATTTCCTAAAGGAAAACCATTGGCCTTACCAGTGATTGGCTTGAACACCCAAGACGAATTATTGATTCAGTTCGACGACTTATCTGCCAACTACAAACAATATTATTATACGATTGAACTAATGGATATGAATTGGAAGCCTGTTGCCCTCAATCCATTTGATTATACCAGAGGACTCACGCAAAATAATATCAGGACTTTTACTATTTCATCTATCGCACAACAAGCTTATTATCACTATAGTTTTACATTTCCAACAACAGCTTGCAGACCCACTAAGTCAGGCAATTATTTGATGAAAGTGTATAGACAGGGCAGGCCGAATGAACTTGTATTTGCAAAACGTTTTTTTGTAATAGAACAGGAAGTGCCTGTCACAGCAAGTATTCAAGAGCCTTTTGATGAAACTATTTCAAAGTCGCATCAAAAAATACAAATGCAATTGGATGTTAAAAGAATCCAACTGCAACAACCAGAATTACTTCATGTTGCTGTCTTACAAAATACTAGGTTTAATGATATCTTGATTTCAAATGCACCTAGTTTTATAAGAGGGAATCAGTTGGAGTATAACGCAGACAGGGATTTTATTTTCCCTGCAGGCAAGGAATCTAGGTGGCTAGACCTACAAAATTTAAGGTTCAAAACAGACCGAATCGCTGCCATCCAACAACTAGGTTATGGTTCAAGGATCATTTTAAAGCCAGATCAGTCGAGGGCGACCATCCCTTATTTTACATTTAGAGATTTGAATGGACAATATATCATTAGTAATACTGAATTAATCCGTGCCGAGGATCAGAATGATTATGCCCAAGTGTTGTTTACCTATCTTCCTAAAAATGGGGTAGCATATGAAGGGAAATCATTGTATCTATCGGGCGCCCTTACAGGTAACGTATTAGATACCAATGCCCGTTTGCAATGGAATAGCTTAGATAAAGTGTATGAAAAATGGCTGAACTTAAAACAAGGATATTATAGTTATAATTATATCCTTAGGTCCGACCAATCACCCAATCCAATGCATGATTTTATGTGGACAGAAGGGGATCATTGGGAGACCGAAAATAGCTATACCATTTTTGTTTATTATAGGGCTCCTGGGAGTAGATATGACCAAATTATTGGGTATTCTAACCTGAATTCGATTCAAAATTGGTAGGAAAACCAATCTGTTTTTACTACCTTCGTAACGGCAGGTCTTACACGACCAGCTCCTGCTGAACCTCCCCAGGGTAGGAATACAGCAAGGATAGGCGGTTGAGCGGTGCGATGTGAGTAGCCTGCCACTTTTTTATATTTTTTATATGATTAAGTGGCATTATTTTTATAACTATAAACCAACCATATGAAATTTTTTATTGACACAGGCAATTTGACTCAAATTAAAGAAGCCAATGACTTAGGAATCTTAGACGGTGTAACCACCAATCCTTCTTTAATGGCGCAAGTGGGCGTTAAAGGTGAAGAAGCAATTGCTGCACATTATAAAGCCATCTGTGAATTAGTAGAAGGCGATATTAGTGCCGAAGTGTTGTCAACAGATTTCGCTACAATGGTAGAAGAAGGTAAAAAATTGGCTGCTATTCATAAAAATATTGTGGTGAAAGTGCCGATGATTAAAGACGGTATCAAAGCCATCAAATGGTTTACAGACAATGGTATCCGTACCAACTGTACATTGGTATTTTCTGCAGGCCAAGCAATTTTAGCTGCTAAAGCTGGTGCCACTTATGTATCACCATTTATTGGAAGAATCGACGATAGCTCTTGGGATGGGATGGAATTGATCGGTCAAATCCGTCATATCTATGATGTACAAGGTTTCCAGACTCAAATATTAGCAGCATCTATTCGTAATGCCTTACATATTGTAAAAGCGGCAGAAGCAGGAGCAGATGTGTGTACTTGTCCATTGGATTCTATCTTAGGTTTGTTAAAACATCCTTTGACTGATATCGGATTGGCTAAGTTCTTGGAAGACGCTAAGAAGATGTAGGTATTATTTCTTCTATGTAAATAAATTATATGTCTAATCATTTTGAAATTTTAAATCGCTTCATAAATAGCCAAGTTGAAATGTCTGTAGATGAATTGGCAGTTTTTAATGCAAAATGTGAAATAGTTGAATTTTCAAAAGGAGAGATTATTATGAAGGCTGGAGAGCCTCAGAATTGCTTATATTTTATCTCAAAAGGATTTGTAAAAAACTATATAGAAACCGAAGACGGGGGGACTAAAATTTATAATTTCAGAATGGAAGGCATGCAGGTTACTGGGTATGCTTTATATAATTATAAAAATAATTTAAAAGCTTTGGTCAATGTGAAATGCATTGAAGATAGTGTAATGATCAAAGTTCCTTTACCCGTTATTCAATATGTAGTAGAAAATTTTAAACATGGGGAACGCCTTGGAAGATTTATGGCAGAACACCATGTTGTTGAGATGTTAGAATATATTATAGAAAGAGATTCTAGGTCTATCATAGACAGATATAATAATTTGGAAGAAAAATATCCTAATATACATAATCGCTTACCTCAACGTTTGATTGCATCCTACTTAGGCATTACGCCAGTGCACTTATCGAATCTTAAAAAAAGCAGAAAAATTTCTATAGAAAAAAACAGCGAAGCATAAATTTTATTATTTAATCTTTAGAAATTTTTCGATATCATTAAATTTTATCACATTTTTCATCTTTTTTATTTCGAGTGTTTACTGATAATTACATTTACTTTATAAATTATTTAAAATCTTATTAATTTATAAATCAAAATATTATGCCAGCCCATTTCGAACTGTTTAATACATTTATTACAAAGTATGTTGAATTTAACGATGATGAATTAACGAATTTCAGTAGTAAGTGTACAAAAGTTGAATTTCCCAAAGGTGCATATATTATGAAAGCTGGGGAGGTTCAAAAAAACCTATATTTTATTACAGAAGGCATTATTAGAAATTATATTGAAAATAATAAAGGTGAAATTAAAATATTCAATTTCAGATCGGAATCTATGGTTGTTACTGGGTATGCATCCTATAATTATGAAGACAATTTAAAGTCACTGGTAAATGTACAATGCCTAGAAGACTGTGTCTTAATTAAGGTCCCATTTGATGCCATTAATTATGTTATTAATCATATTAAATTAGGAGACCGTTTAGGAAGATATATGGCAGAAGCACATGTGGTTCAAATGATCCAATATGCAATACAAAGAGATACAATGTCCATTTTAGAAAGACTTGAAAATATAGATAAAAACTTTCCCAATATTCACCAACGTGTCCCGCAATATATGATTGCATCCTATTTGGGGATTACGCCTGTTCACTTATCTAATTTGAAAAAGAAAAGAAAGCCTTCTAAAATTAGTTGAATTCGTTTTTAATATTTTTGAATAAATAAGTTATTTCGTGAAGTATTTGTTTAACTAATTTATTCGATATAGTAATTTCATAAAACTTAATCTCTATATTTTTACGAAATATTTCTAGTTATGATTCATTTTTTTAATGTTGTTAAACTATTTTAATATTTTATAAAATCTCCAAAACGTTAAAATAGTTTAACGTAGAATTATCTCTAGAGTATTTTCTTTGTGCTTTAAATATCACAAAGAAATAAATATGCGATTATATAGAATTTTTTCTAAGAAGTTTTTACTCCTTATTTCAATTACCACTTTAACAGCTAGTTCCTTATCTGCTCAAACTTTAACTAAGAAGCAGCAGGATAGTGCGTACTTATTAAATCCTGGAAAAGAGCGTATTCGAAAAATCAAAAAATCATTTGATAAAACTTTTGTGAATTTTGTAGGTAATGACGTTTCCTTGTTTGGAACATTGGTTTTGTCAAAACAAGACATCAATGACAATGGCATTACTGCTCCTCTAAATTACTTATACAATACCGTTAACAGCAATACATTTAATCCAGGTTATAGTGGAGGCTTTAGAATAGATGGCATTTACAAAGAAAAACATCGTTATTCTTTAAGCTTCGCAGTAAACAGGATAGCTGCTGGTAATTACTACCAAAACAAACATAGTTTGTCACCCTTCATTGACGATTTTACGCATTTTAAGGCAGATAATAATTTTACAACACTAAGTGTAGCGGCACATTACAAGAAGCTACTGCCTGTGAATGCAATGAACAAGTACAAGTTTTACGCTGTATTTGGTCCAAGTTTTGATTATAAAATTTCACGCATTAGCAATGAGAACTTAATTAATGGAGCTGGAAACAGGGCTATCATCAATGGAGATTTTGGAGCTGAGTTTGACAACAAGGGCTACTATGTCCTTTTTGCTCATTATAAGTTAGGAGTAAACTTGACAAGTTCAACTGTTCCTGTACAATTAAATCGTTTTGAGATAGGCATGAGCATCAAAGCCAAAGATTTATTCTAAATCTAAAAGTTAAATCGAACCATAACCAAAAAGAAATTACAAAAATGAAAACATTATATACTTTATTCATCCTAGTCATCACTTTTACTTTAGTTGCCTGCAACAAAGAAACTGCTAGTACTCAAACTGATGTAATGAATACGCTACTTACCAATAAAAACTGGTATTTGGATTATAGCATTACCGGTACAGCTACCAAATCATATGTTGGACAGTCTACCTATTTTGTGACTTACTTAAAAGATGGAACGACTAAAGACTCTGATGGCCTTACAGGAACCTATACAGTTGAAGTAATAAATAACCAATCTCAAATTCATGTACAATTAAAAACGGCTAATGGGAACCCTTTAGAAGTTATTTACAAAATTATATCTGTTGGTGAAACTAAATTGGTTTTATCCAAAGTAATAACAACTGGCACAGCTACTCAATTATTCTTTACGAATAAATAGTTGAAAAACATCAAGTAATAGAAAATGAATAATTTTTTTAAAAATAGTTTAGTAATAGCAATTATTACAATAATCGCAATAGCCCTTCCACAAAGCATACATGCCCAGCAACTAACTGGGGCTTTTATCATGAGTAGTGTAGGGGGTTTAAATAATATGTCCAACAATAGCATGGCTATCACTTTTAACAGCAGTGCCACTTGTTTAAATGTACAAAACGGCACAGCTGTATTATCAGGAGATAGAGGAACAGGCAATTTTGCTATTAACTGTGAAGTGAATACAAAAATGAATACACTAGGTATAAAACTATACCCTAACCCAGTGATTGCAACCACTAAAGTAAAATTCGTGAATACCCCTCCATTAAATGATCAATTTACTATAAGCATTTGGGGTACAGATGGCTTTAAAATAACTAGTGGAAAAGCAACTGGCTATGAAATTTTCCAAGGTATGCCATTGGATTTTAGTATGCTTCAAGCTGGTAGTTATATCATCCAAATAGAATCAGAAAAATACAGAGATGCTTTGAAGTTTTTGAAAGCAAACTAAATAAAATTTAATTAAGATCCACAACACTTCTAATATGAACCCACAAAAGTTTACCACAATTAAAGCAATCCTAATTGCTTTTGTTTTGACCATCACAGCTAGTCAATTGTATGCGCAAACCACTAATGGTATTTTCTTTCAGGCGGTAGCTAGGGATAATTTTTCTAATCCTGCTAAGGACAGAAAAATTTATGTTCAATCTAGTATTATACAAACTACGCCAACTGGAACAAAAGTATTAACGGAGGAGCATCAAGCCAATACCGATGCTACAGGGGTGTTTAGTATTAGCTTAGGGAATGGAGTAAGAATAGGAGGGACTGCCTCAAGTTTAACAACGATAGATTGGTCAAAGGGGCCTTATTATTTAAATTTAAAAGTAGCTATTACACCAATTGGGGGAAATAGTAATTGGAATTATACCAAAGAGTGGGTAGATATGGGTACCACTAGTTTTGGTGCAGTGCCTTTTGCTTTATATTCAGCAAGTTCGGCAAAAGTGGATGATAAACTAAATGTATCAGATACTACTACAATGTTAAAGGTATATGCTAAAGCAATCAAGGTTCAATCCTTAGAAACTGCAGTA
The DNA here is from genome assembly GCA_945877085.1 of Chitinophaga pinensis. Taxonomy (GTDB): domain Bacteria; phylum Bacteroidota; class Bacteroidia; order Chitinophagales; family Chitinophagaceae; genus Sediminibacterium; species Sediminibacterium pinensis_G. Next base: position 2,411 of record CAMCQV010000056.1, on the reverse strand, counting down.
GCGAGTAAATTAACTGCAGCAGATACTTTGACCATGCTAGCGCCATATGCCAAGGCGGCCTATACGATTGATTCTAGTTTTTTCAAATCACAGCTAGCGACTAAATTATCGCTAACAGATACAATTAAATATACCAAACAAAAGTATACTGACTCTGCTTTTTCAAAAAAGCTCAATATTGCAGATAGTTCTATATATGTAACTCCGACAAAATTAGCAGCCAAAACATTTGATCAAACACCAATTACTAATGCAATTGCTACTAAATTAAATAGTGCTGATACAATTTATTATACCAAACAAAAGTACAGCGATTCTGCATTTGCAAAAAAACTCAATATTGCAGATAGTGCTATTTACGTTACTAAAACACAGCTTGCTAGTTATAATTTTGCTAGTAGTGGAACGAGTACAACAACAACCAGTGTAACAATAGATACTACAAGTTTATCAAATCGAATTAATTTAAAAGCAAATACAACTGAACTAACTGCATTAAATACAAATATTGCATCTAACACTGCAAGCATTACGGCGAATGCAACAGCCATTAATTTAAAAGCACCTATAGCTTCACCATTGTTTACTGGAACAGTAGCTATTGGAACCACTAATCCATCCTCTGCTGCAGCATTAGACATTACATCTACTTCACAAGGACTATTATTACCAAGACTAACCTATGTTCAAAAAACAGCAATAACTTCTCCAGTTGCAGGTCTGGTATTATGGTGTTCGGATTGTGGAACAAGTGGAGAGATGCAAGTGTTTAATGGAACATCATTTGTAAATATAGTTGGTGGCCCTGCACAATTTGCATTGCCTATAATTAGTTCAACTACGGGGGCATATTCTATTACCACAAGTGCTGCAATGAGTGGTGGCGAGATTACTTCTGATGGAGGAGCAAGTATTACTGCAAGAGGTATCGTATGGGGAACAAGTACTGGTCCCACTATTGCACTTGCTACAAAAACAACTGATGGAACTGGCACAGGAACTTATTCAAGTTCCATTACTGGTTTAACATCGGGTGTAACTTATTATTTAAGAGCTTATGCAACCAATAGTATAGGTACAAAATATGGCGCAGAGATTACTTTAAATACTGCACAAGCAGTGGCAACTTTAGCTGCAACTACTCCAGTAAGTGACATTGGATCAACTACAGCAACAAGTGGTGGTAATATCACTTATAATGGTGGAGCCACAGTTACAGTAAGTGGTATTGTTTGGTCAACAACATCAACCCCAACCATTGCACTTGCTACTAAAACTACCAATGGTGCTGCAAATGGAACTTACACAAGTACCATCACTGGCTTAACACCAGGTGCTTTTTATTATGTAAGATCATACGCTACTAATATTGTGGGTACTAGCTATGGTGCACAAACTAGCTTTACGACTTTAAATACAGCAACAATTTCTGAAACGGCATCTGCAACATCTATAACATCCTCTTCTGCAACTACAGGTGGAACTATTACCGCTGATGGTGGCGCAACTGTTACTTCAAGAGGTGTGGTCTATGGAACTAGTTCAGGATCGGCTACATATAGTGCTACTTCTGGAACAGGAACTGGCACTTATACAAGTAGCTTAACAGGATTAAATCCTGCAACTACTTATTTCGTAAGATCATTTGCAACCAATAGTGTCGGAACAGTTTATGGAACGGAAACAAGCTTTACAACAATAGCTATCGCGCCAACTTTAACAACTACTGCAGCAAGTAGTATTACCAAATACGCTGCAAGCGCAGGTGGAACCATCACATCTAATGGAGGATCGGTAATTACTGCATCAGGTATTTGTTGGAGTACAACGGCTACACCAACTACTTCTGATTTTAAAACGACTGACGGAACAACTACTGGAACATTTACAAGTGCAATGACAGGATTAACGGCAGGCACGACCTATTACATGAGAGCTTATGCGACGAATGCAATCGGAACAAGTTATGGTGCAGCGCAAAACTTTACGACTTTGTCTTCATCTTCTAATAATCCGGTTCTTGCATCAACTACTTCAGCAACAAGTATAACTGCAAATTCAGCCATGCTTGGTGGCAATGTAACAGATGAAGGCGCAACAGAAGTTAGTGTGAGAGGTTTAGTATATGGAACAACTACAGGCTCATCAACTTTTAGTGTGACTTTAGGATCGGGTACTGGAACATTCACAAGTACACTTACTGGACTTACGCAAGGTGCCACCTATTATGTTCGTTCGTTTGCAACCAATGTGCAAGGAACTTCTTATGGTGCGGAAACTAGTTTCACCACACAAACTGCTGCAACTTTATCTGCAACTGCAACTCCAACATCAATTACAACTACTTCGGCTATAAGTGGTGGAACCATTAGTAGCACAGGTGGAGCAACCATTACTACAAGTGGTTTAGT
>CAMCQV010000055.1 GCA_945877085.1 Chitinophaga pinensis | reverse complement strand
TTTACACTGATGTGCTATTGCTAATAAGACACCACCTTTTGCGGTACCGTCCAATTTAGTAATGGCAAGTGCAGTAACATTGGTTACAGCCATGAATTGTTTTGCTTGCTCCAAAGCATTCTGACCAGTAGAACCATCCAATACTAATATAACTTCGTGCGGTGCATCAGGGATTTGTTTTTGAATAACACGGTTGATTTTATTTAACTCGTCCATCAAATGTGCTTTGTTGTGTAAACGTCCAGCGGTGTCAATCAATACAATATCAGATTTTCTTGCAATGGCTGACTGTACGGTATCAAAAGCCACAGAACTTGGATCAGCACCCATATTTTGCTTCACAATAGGCACGCCAACCCTTTCACTCCAAATAGTCAACTGGTCTACCGCAGCGGCCCTAAAGGTATCTGCGGCACCCAATAAGACTTCGTTTCCTGCAGCTTTAAAATGATGTGCTAATTTGCCAATGGTCGTGGTCTTACCTACACCATTGACCCCTACAACAAGTGTGATAAAAGGTTTCTTTGATTCAGGGACTTGAAAACCAGCGAGATCCTGCGGTGTATCTATTAATAAATTTGCAATCTCGTCGTATAAAATTTGATTCAATTCGGAGGTCGAAACATATTTATCCTTCTTCACCCTGTCTTGAATACGTTCAATAATGGCTAAAGTGGTATCCACCCCAACATCAGCACCAATCAATGCCTCTTCTAATTGATCCAATACATCATCATCCACCGAGGTCTTCCCCACAATCACTTTTGAAATACGCTCAAAAAAACCTTGTTTGGTCTTTTCCAAGCCCTGGTCTAGTGACTCTTGCTCCTTTTTTCCAAATAATTTTCCTAAAAAACTCATAGATATCAAAATTAATCAATTACGTCATCATATACAATTATAATCCCTCCACACTTCATCCAATAGCAATATATTAGGGACATAAAAAAACCTTCAGTTTGAATGAAGGTTTTTGAATCTTATTGATCTAGTATGACAATAGCAGTAATTATTTAGCTGCTAAGAATTCTTTTACGTTGTCTTTATAAACGATAGACTCTTTAAAAGTATACGCACCTGTTTTAGGGCTACGTACTGCTTTAATAACTTTAGTCCAGTTTTTTGCTTCAGCAGAAGCCTTAAGATCCTTGATTTTCGCGTTTTTAGAAGCTGCTTTTGCCATGATTATTTAATTTCTTTGTGTACAGTTACTTTTTTCAAAATTGGATTATACTTTTTAAACTCCATACGGTCTGGAGTATTCTTTTTGTTCTTAGTAGTAATATAACGACTAGTACCTGGTAAACCAGTAGTCTTGTGCTCTGTGCACTCTAATATTACTTGAACTCTGTTTCCTTTACGTGCCATGATGGTATATTATAAGTTATACTTAGTGATTATTTACTTAGATCTTGTTGCCTGCGGCTCTTAAATCTTTAACAACTGCTGCTAAACCATTTTTATCAATAGTTCTTAAAGCATCAGCAGATACTTTTAAAGTAACCCAACGATCTTCTTCTACAAAGTAGAAACGCTTCTTTTGTAAGTTCGGTAAGAAACGACGCTTTGTTTTAATATTAGAATGCGATACACTGTTTCCAGTCATCGGTTTCTTTCCAGTTATCTGACATACTCTAGCCATGAGAAATAATTTTTTACGGACGGCAAAGGTAAGTAATTATACCTTACAGTCCCATTTTTTTAATGTTTTTTTCTATCAAACGAAGAAAAAAGGTCTTTTATTGCTAAAATGTTGATTTATAATCCTTTTTATCTCCTAAGAATAGTATTCTGCTCTTAATTCTTGTACCCTTTTATCCTCCATATACTCGTCAAAGGTCATTAATCGGTCGATGATGCCTTTAGGCGTTAATTCAATCACTCGGTTGGCCACAGTTTGCATAAAAGTATGGTCATGAGAGGTCATTAAGACAATTCCAGGGAAATTTTGACAGCCTTCGTTAAATGCTTGGATACTTTCCAAGTCTAAGTGGTTGGTTGGTTGATCCAAAATAACCACATTTGGATTTTGTAACATCATCTTGCTCACCATACAACGTACTTTTTCTCCTCCACTTAATACATCCGATTTCTTCATTACATCATCACCACTGAATAACATTTTTCCTAAAAATCCACGGATAAATGGTTCATCCGCATCAGTCACATGTGCAGGCACAAATTGTCTTAACCAATCCATTAAAGTCAATGGCTTAGTAAATTCTTCGTTGTGCTCCATTGGTAAATAAGCTTTTGTAATGGTTGTACCCCATTCAAAAATGCCGGTATCGGCTTGACCAACTCCATTAATGATCTCAAAGAAATAAGTAATCGCTAAAGCATCCTTACTTAAAAAAGCAATCTTATCATTTTTACTTATAGAGAAAGTAACGTCCTTAAATAAGACACGACCGTCTACCGTTTTTTGTAATTTTTCTACATTTAAAATTTGATTACCCACTTCGCGCAATGGCTGAAAGATAATACCAGGGTACTTTCTATTGGATGGTTCAATTTCCTCGATCGTTAATTTCTCTAAAGCTTTTTTACGAGAAGTGGCTTGTTTACTCTTACTTGCATTCGCAGAGAAACGCGCAATAAAGTCTAATAAAGCAGCACGTTTTTCTTCGTTCTTTTTATTCTTATCAGACATTTGACGCGCCATCAATTGAGAGGACTCGTACCAGAATGAATAGTTCCCAGTAAATGTTTTAATTTTTGAACGATCCACATCCGATACATGCGTACACACAGTATCTAAAAAGTGACGATCGTGACTCACCACCAATACAATGTTTTCGTAGTCTGCTAAAAAGTTTTCCAACCAACCAATTGTCTCAATGTCCAAACCGTTGGTAGGCTCATCCAATAATAAAATATCAGGATTGCCAAACAAAGACTGCGCCAACAACACACGTAATTTATAATTACTAGGAATATCTTTCATCAAGGATTGGTGCATGTCTTCCTTCACACCTAAATCACTTAATAAACTTGCAGCATTGCTCTCTGCTTCATATCCACCCATTTCACCAAATTCACCTTCTAATTCACCTGCTCTTAAACCGTCTGCTTCTGTAAAATCTTCTTTCGCATATAAAGCATCCTTTTCGTGCATCACTTCCCACATTCGCTTATGGCCCTGCATCACGGTATTCAAAACTGTTTGCTCATCAAATTCAAATTGATTCTGCTTTAAGAAGGACATACGCTCACCAGGGGTGATTTCAACAGATCCTTTATTCGGTTCTATCTCACCGCTTAATATTTTTAAGAAAGTAGATTTACCAGCACCGTTGGCTCCAATGATACCATAACAATTCCCCTTGGTGAAGCTAATATTCACTTCATCAAATAAGACTCTTTTACCGTAAGCCAATGTGACATTTCTTGCACTAATCATTTTTCAACTGTTTTGAGGCTGCAAAGTTAAGTGATTTCCGCTTACCAATTGGATCTGGCATGCGCAGATGTGGACAAAGGCTCGAATGCCTGATTGATGTATTTATAGTGGGCTGTAATAGCAATCATTGCGGCATTGTCTGTACAATATTGAAAAGCAGGTAGATAGGTCTTTAAGCCCAGCTTTTGCCCTAAGGCTTCAATTCCGTTTCGAACGCCTGAATTGGCACTTACACCACCAGCAATACAAACATGTTTAATCCCAGTTTGCTGAATGGCTTTCTTTAATTTATATAAAAGGATTTCAACAATCGTGTACTGAACAGAAGCACATAGGTCGTTCAAATTTGCTTCGATAAATCCTGGCTCCTGCTTTTGTAAAAAATACAAGACACTTGTTTTTAATCCACTAAATGAATAGTTTAATTCAGGCACCATTGGCTTCGCAAATTCGAATGCTTTTGAATTGCCTAATAGGGCTAATTTATCTAATACAGGTCCGCCAGGATAAGGTAAACCTAAGAGTTTTGAAATTTTATCAAAGGCTTCTCCTGCAGCGTCATCAATGGTTTGGCCAATGATGACTAAATCGGATGGACTATTGCATTGTACAATTTGAGTATGCCCACCACTCACTGTCAAACATAAAAAAGGAAAACTTGGACGAGGCTCGTCAATTAAATTTGCCAACACATGCGCTTGCATATGGTGTACTGCGATCAATGGTTTTTGTAAGCTCAATGCCAAAGATTTAGCAAACTGCGCACCTACTAATAAACTACCAATGAGCCCAGGTGCTTGTGTAAATGCAATGGCATCAAGTGCAGATAAACGATCCGCATGTGATACATCTGGAAATGCTTTTTTTAAAGCTTCGTCCACCACAGGTACAATATTTTCCATATGCGCGCGACTCGCCAATTCAGGCACTACTCCACCATATTTTTCATGCACCAATTGGTTGGCAATAAAATTAGAATGGATTTGCCCGTTGATGATCACCGACGCTGCAGTTTCATCACAAGACGATTCAATCGCTAAAATGGTAATTGATTTTGACACCTTGCAAAGGTAAAGCTTAAATAGATAGGTCTATTTATTTCGATCTGATAGCTTCTACAGGATTCATTTTAGCTGCAATTCTTGCTGGAATGATACCAGAAATAACACCTAAAACAATACATAAACTTAGCGCCATAAAAATAATATTTGGAGCAATGGTAATTGGGAATGGCAGGACAGAACTTAAGCCCAATGTCAATAACCAAACCAAGAATAATCCTACCAATCCGCCCACAATACATAAGAATGCACTTTCTAAAAGGAATTCATATAAAATAGTAGAACTCTTTGCACCAATCGCTTTTTTCAAACCAATTTGGCTTGTTCTTTCTCTCACTGTTACAAACATAATATTGGCTACACCAAAAGCGCCAACCAATAATGACAACCCTGCAATGGCCCATCCACCTTGGTTTACAGAGCCAAAGAAGCCTTCCACCTGATCTTTAAACTGCGCCACATCGTTACATGTAAAATTATCTTCTTGGGTAGGACTTAGTTTTCTTAATTGACGCATCACACCAGTTAATTCTTCTTGCAATGCTTTAGAAGTGATGCCAGGTTTTGCCTGCACCATGATATATGGATTGTAATTGTCTGGATTGTAAATAGAGGCAAAATGGTTGTAGGTAAATAAGCAAGTCCTATCATAATCAAAACCACCAATGATGCTACTACCCTGCTTTTCTATGATCCCAATGACCATTAATTTACGACCATTAAAAGAGACCACTTTACCCAAACCTTTCTCGGCCTTACCAAATAATTCCTCAGAGACTTTATATCCAATCACACCAACCGGGATGCCTCTTTGGAAATCGGATTCAGAGAAAAAACGACCATAGTTGATATTAAAAGCCTGAATCTCTTTGAACTCTTCGGTCACTCCATATATATTAATTCCTTTTAATACGTTTTCTTCGTAGGTGAAAGTAGCATTGGTAGAAACAAAGAATGCGGTATTTGCAGCCAAACTACTTTTCTTTTTCACCATCTCCATTTCGGTGATTTTCATAGATGGTCGTTTTACAAACTTCCACCATGGATATTCTGGTCCGCCAGCATAATCCCATTTGTCTATGTATATTGTATTGCTACCAAAACTAGATAAGTCACTCTTTACTTTTGATTTCAAACTGTCGATGGTCGCCAAGACGCCTATAATACAAAAGATACCAATGGTGATACCAAACAAGGAAAGAAAGGTTCTTAACTTATTTACTTTAAGCTCTTGAAGGGCCATTTTAAAGCTATTCCAAAGGATACCTAAAACTTTAATCATGTGGTAAAATTAAGACATTCATTTGGATGACCCTAAATAATTGAAGGGCGGTTGATAAAAGGGCTGAACCATCCAATAGGACGATGAGTAGTTTGTAGAAGAAATTGGTCTATTGTATTAAAAATAAGCAACATAGAACGAATCCTATCTATTTGATCCGTATTTTTGCGGAGATTTTTAAACTCATCTACTATGACTTTCAAACAAATGTTTACCTCTTCCGTAGGAAAAAAATTGGTAATGGGATTCACAGGTATTTTCTTAATTCTTTTTTTAATTGTACATGCTGGATTAAATGCAACCATTTTTGCAAATGATGGTGGTTTGATGTTCAATAAAGCTGGACATTTTATGGGAAGCAATGCAGTACCTAGAATCTTAGAAATTGGATTATTCCTTGGCATCTTCTTACATATTTATCAAGGTTATTTATTGACCCTTGAAAATAAAAGTAAGAGAGCAGTTGGTTATGCAGTGAGCTATGACAAAGGTAGTAAGTGGTACAGCAGAAGCATGGCTATTTTAGGCACATTGATATTGTTGTTTTTAATTGCACACATTTATCATTTTTGGACTCCAAGTAGACTAGGTGGAATGGCAGGTATTAAGGCTTTAGTTGAGGTTGAACATAATGGTGTGCGCTTACATAATTTATACGCAGAAATGGATTTGGTTTTTACCAATCCTTATATAGTTGTCTTATACGTTTTAGCATGTGGTTCATTAGGATACCACTTAGCACATGGATTCCAAAGTGCATTTAAAACAATTGGTGTACATAATAAAAAGTACCATGCTATGTTGACAAGTTTAGGCTATGGATTTGCCATTTTTATTCCAATGCTTTTTGCGATAATGCCAATAAGTTTTTATTTCGATTGGATTAAATAGTTGAATACAACAAACACAAATTTTCATTAACTGATTGATAAAAGATTAACTATGATAGACGCTAAAATTCCAAAAGGTGATCTTGATAATAAATGGGTAGATTATAAAGGCCACTGTAAATTGGTCAACCCAGCTAATAAAAGAAAAATGGAAGTGATTGTAGTAGGTACTGGCCTTGCTGGTGCTTCTGCTGCTGCTTCATTAGGTGAGATGGGCTATAAAGTGAAAGCATTTTGTTTCCAAGATTCACCGCGTCGTGCGCATTCGATTGCTGCACAAGGTGGAATCAACGCCGCTAAAAACTATCAGAATGATGGAGATAGCGTATTTAGATTATTCTATGACACAATTAAAGGTGGTGACTATCGTGCACGTGAAGCAAACGTGCATCGTTTAGCGGAAGTGTCCACTAATATTATTGATCAGTGTGTGGCACAAGGTGTGCCATTTGCTCGTGAGTATGGCGGATTATTAAGTAACCGTTCATTCGGTGGCACGCAAGTTCAAAGAACTTTTTATGCAGCTGGTCAAACAGGACAACAATTATTAATTGGTGCTTACCAAGCTTTGGAGCGTCAAGTAGCTTTAGGGAATGTGCAAATGTTTGCACGTCACGAAATGTTAGACGTGGTAAAAGTAGATGGTAAAGCTAAAGGAATCATTGCACGTAATTTAGTAACAGGAGAATTAGAAAGACATTTTGGATATGCCGTTTTATTATGTACAGGTGGATATGGCAATGTGTATTATTTATCAACCAATGCAATGGGATCTAATGTGACTGCTGCATGGAAAGCGCATAAGCAAGGTGCATATTTTGCAAATCCTTGTTTCACTCAGATCCACCCTACTTGTATTCCAGTTAGTGGTGACCACCAATCTAAATTGACTTTGATGTCAGAGTCATTAAGAAATGATGGTCGTATTTGGGTACCAAAAAAATTAGGTGAAACTAGAAAAGCAAATGATATTCCAGAGGAAGAAAGAGATTATTATTTAGAGCGTCGTTATCCAGCTTTCGGAAACTTAGTACCACGTGACGTTGCGTCTCGTGCTGCAAAAGAAAGATGTGATGCAGGATACGGAGTAGGGACTTCTAAGCAAGCAGTTTATTTAGATTATGCTGCAGCAATTGAGCGTTATGGTAAAACTGAAGTGAGTAAGAAAGGTCTAAGCAATGTTAGCCACGAAGAGATCATTGCTTTAGGTAAAGAAGTGGTGAAAGAAAAATACGGTAACCTATTTGATATGTACGCAAAGATCACTGGTGAAAATCCATATGATGTACCAATGCGTATTTATCCAGCGGTACACTATACCATGGGGGGGTTATGGGTAGATTATGAATTACAAACTTCTGTTCCAGGTTTATATGCATTAGGTGAAGCGAACTTTAGCGACCACGGTGCAAATCGTTTAGGTGCAAGTGCTTTGATGCAAGGTTTAGCAGATGGTTATTTTGTAATCCCTTATACACTAAGTAATAACTTAGCTGACGAGATTTACAATGCACCTATCCCTACTTCACACCCTGCATTCGAAGCAGCAGAAAAGACCGTTGCTGATAGAATTGCTACTTTAAAAAATATCAACGGTAAACAAACTGTTGAGAGTTTCCATAAGCGTTTAGGTAAAATTATCTGGAACGAATGTGGTATGTCAAGATCAGCTGCTGGTTTAAAGCAAGCCATTGCAGATGTACAAGCATTAAAAAAAGAATTCTGGTCGGATGTAAGAATCCCTGGAGAGATCAACGAATACAACCCTGAATTAGATAAAGCAAACCGTGTTGCTGACTTTATTGAACTAGGAGAATTAATGTGTGTAGATGCATTAGCTAGAGAAGAAAGTTGTGGTGGTCACTTCAGAGAAGAATACCAAACACCAGAAGGAGAAGCATTAAGAGACGATGCAAACTTTATGTATGTTGCCGCATGGGAATTGAAAAATGAACATGAGTGGGCTTTACACAAAGAGGAATTGAAATATGAAGTGATTCAAACATCTCAAAGAAACTATAAATAATATTGCCATGTCACATACTACTATGAATTTAAATTTAAAGGTTTGGCGTCAAAAAAATACCAAAACTGCTGGTGCATTCGAAATGTACAGAGTTGAAAATATTTCTGATGAAATGTCTTTCTTGGAAATGATGGACATCTTGAACGAACAATTAATTACTACAGGTGGCGAACCTGTCGCATTTGACCACGATTGTAGAGAAGGTATCTGTGGAATGTGTTCCATGTATATCAATGGTAAGCCACACGGTCCTTGGCAAGCCAATACCACTTGTCAATTGCATATGCGTGCATTCAAAGACAATGACACGATTGTAATTGAACCATGGAGAGCAAATGCATTTCCAGTAATTAAAGATTTAACAGTTGACAGATCTGCTTTTGATAGAATCATTCAAGCAGGTGGATATGTTAGTGTGAATACAGGTAATGCGGTAGATGGTAATTCATTACCAATCGAAAAATCTAAAGCAGATGAAGCATTTGCAGCAGCAATGTGTATTGGTTGTGGTGCTTGTGTAGCAGCTTGTAAAAATAGTTCTGCCATGTTATTCTTAAGTGCTAAAGTATCTCACTTAGCTTTATTACCACAAGGAGGTCCAGAAAGAAAAACTCGTGTAACCAATATGGTAGCACAATTAGATAAGGAAGGCTTTGGTGCATGTACCAATACTGGTGCTTGTGAAGCGGCTTGTCCAAAAGAAATTTCAATAGCGAACATTGCTCGTTTAAACAAGGAGTATATCGTAGCTGGTTTAACATCTGAATAATAGTGGCGAATCCCTATTTCCAGTGTAAACAATTTATCGTGCATCAGGAACATACTGCAATGAAAGTATGTACTGATGCATGTTTATTTGGTGCATGGTCTGCTGCTGATGCGCAAATACAATCTGCTAAAAAGATATTAGACATTGGTTCTGGCACGGGTTTATTAAGTCTAATGCTCGCACAACAATCTAATGCGCATATTACTGCTATTGAAATTGAGGATGGTGCATTTGAACAAACCAAAACCAACTTTGAATTAAGTCCTTGGAAAAATATATTGGATGCTATTCATTGTTCCATTCAAGATTATGCATCTAAGAACAAAGCAAATTTATTTGATTGCATCATTACCAATCCACCTTTTTACGAAGGAGATTTAAATTCACCAGACAACGCAAAAAATTTAGCTGCACATAGTACTGCATTGCCATGGGATGCATTGGCAGAAGCAGCTGCTTCCTTGTTACAAGAAAATGGTGCTTGGTATGTTTTAGTACCCACTTTAAGGGCTTATACGATGCAAAAATTTGCAATGAATTATGGTCTGCAGTTATCCCAAGAATGCTTGATGTACAATGATGCAAAGCACCTGCCAATTAGGGCTATGCTAAAATTTGTAAAACAAAAGGAAGCTACAATTCAAAGGAATAAAATTGTGATCAAGAATGCAGATCAATCTTATACCAACGAGTTTGTTAATTACTTGAAGGATTACTACTTACATTTATAAGTGCACTAGTTGTTAGTAAAGTGTTTTTATTTTACAAGACAACAATAAGATTAATTAATGTTTTGCATAGTCAACTAAATGATCATAGCGAGGATTTAATAACCCTTTTTCTAACATGGTTGCACGTTGGATGATTTCATTGCCTCCTGCCACTAAATCAGGTAAAACATATTTGATCAATTGTTCTCCAAAGAACCTGCTTGCATCACGCGGTAATTCATTCGGTAAATTGCCTACGGCCATAATATCAATTCCTTCTGGCAAGTAAGGAGCTGTTTTCTCAAAACTGTTGACATTCACACCATACACAGGATCTTCTGAAGGCGCATCTCCTAAATTACAAGGCACACTACCATGCGCATCATCTGTAATATCTGCAATAGTGGTCAACACAAACTCATCTTCCAATAAATCTTGGTGTGTAAACAAAGGAGGAATACCTGGCTCCCAATAAATACCATTCATTAATATCTGCGCATGCGGCAAGTATTGTTTAAAAGTACAATCATAATTTTGAGGATGCGCGTGAAAATCATTGCGCTCATAATTTTTCGTTATTTTATGCTTGTATAAGTCTCTGCCTTTTAAGTGCACATATACTGGGTAAGCATAATGGCGATCAAATTCATCAGGCTCCACTTGTTGTACATCCATTAAATTCATGATCTCTAAAATACCATGTGCTACTCTACCCGATCCTGTAACAACAATTTTTACTGGTGGTAATTTTAAACCAAAATAAGTATGGATGAGTTCTCTATAATCTTTCACTTCTTTCACCCTGCCTAAATGAAAAGCTTTGGTACGATTACCATAGGCCATGATGCCATTATGCGCACCAACAATACCTGCAAAAAAACCAAATCCAATGAGTCTTTGACCATCTTCATGTTCTAAACATTCATAATCGATCAAGGTAATCCCTTTATCCATCATGGTATGAAACAAAGCTTGGTTATAAGGCTGTGCCTTTTTGGTATGTGAAAAGAATAAATAAGTTTTCCCTGCTATCAACTGAGACTTTGGCACCTCTTTAATACCCAATAAAATATCTGCTTTACTAATATCGGTCACTAATTCTAAACCTTCTCTACTATATTCCTCATCTTTATAACACCTGTTGGGGGATGCTTCTACAATAATATCCCAATCAGGATGTTGATCCTTAAGCCATTTGCATTGCTTAGGCGTTAAAGCCACCCTATTATCACTGGGAACTTTTCCCTCTTTAATAAGTCCTAATACAGGCATATTGGTTATTTTGCACAATATAAGAAATTTCAGCATGAACTATTTTGAGTTATTTGG
>CAMCQV010000054.1 GCA_945877085.1 Chitinophaga pinensis | reverse complement strand
TAGTGGGTGGGTTTAATGCGAATAATAAAAGAAGCTTAAGAAACGGGTATGCCTTCTTCTCTGAAACCAATTCAAGAAAAGGCGTGAAAGAAAGATTGCCTTTGCCTTATGAAAACTTAAGAGAGGAAGATGCTTTATTCAGTGAATTTGTTTGGGAGGAAATTGATGCAAGAGAAAAGATCAACAGAACATTCATGTATCAGTCCTATGACGAAAACGGCGACCAACGTTTCTTTGCTGTTTTATTACGTGCTATAGAAAAAGATGGTGTAGTGCCTTTTTCAACAGTAGATGATCGTTTTACAACACCAATAAGTATTGACGAAGTGAATGCGTCCTTAAAAGGAAGCTTAGATACACAATTGGTACAAAACGTATTGGATCCAAATGTGTACGATACCAGTATCATTTACAATACCAACTTAGCACCGAATCCGGATTCTATTTATACATTTAGATTAAAGGAGCAATGGATCTTTGATAGTAAGACAAGTAGAATGTATAGCAGAATCATTGGTATCGCTCCAATTGCTGCAATTCAAATAGGCAATAAAGTAGTGAAGCGTCCATTGTTTTGGGTGTATTATCCAGAATTAAGAACCAGCCTTGCAAAGGCCGAAGTATACAATCCAAGAAATATCTCGAGCCGTATTACTTGGGAGGAATTATTTGAGAGTCGATACTTCAATGGCTATGTCGTGAAGTCTACTTTAGATAATTACAATGATAAGATGTTGAATGCCTTATTCAAAGACCCTATCAAAAGATTACAAGAAGGAGAAAAAATTAAACAAAAAATATTTGATTTTGAACAAGACCGTTGGGTATACTAGTTTGCAAATCCAATATAAACCCGAATCAATATTATTGCTTTTCCTTTTCAAAAGCCACAATTAAGATTTTCGTTTTTGCAGCGCCAATTAGTTCGGTTAAGATGCCGGGGCTGGCAGTTTTTATTTTACTGACCGATTTAAAATAGGTCAATAAGGTTTCTTTTGTTTTAGGTCCAATACCTTCGATATGGTCTAAACTATTTTCCAATGCGCCTCTAGATCTTTGAGCCCTATGGAAGGTGATGCCAAAACGGTGCACTTCATCCCTTATATTTCGAATAAGGTTGTGGGCAGCACTATTCCAGTTCAATAAGATGGAACGCGTATCTCCTGGGAAGAACAATTCCTCTATATTTTTAGCCAATCCAACGGTAGTGACTTTATCCTGAATACCTAATTCTTTTAATGCATCTAATGCAGCGTTCAATTGCCCCTTACCGCCATCAATGATAATCAACTGAGGTAGTGGTTGCTTTTTTTGCAAGACCGAACTATAGCGTCTTAAAACGGTTTCATGCATGCTTGCAAAGTCATTGATGCCCACTACGGTCTTGATATTGAATTTTCGATAATCCGATTTACTTGGTATTCCGTTTTTAAAACAAACCATTGCAGAGACTGGATAGGCGCCCTGAAAATTAGAGTTATCAAAACATTCAATATGGTTTGGAACCGTTGGTAAGGATAGTAATGCTTTTAACTCAATCAATACTTCATTGACTGGTGCAGCCTCGCTCACTTTCACTAATGCCTGTTTATGCTTCCAGTCCTTTAATGCATAATCTACATTCTTTTGAGAGAGTGCTAATAAATGCAATTTCTCACCCATTTTTGGAACAGTATACTTAACCCCTTGCTCTTTTTCAAAGGGTTCAAGAGGGACAATAATTTCCTTTGCTTCGGATTCAACTTGTGTTCTAAAATAATGAATGGCAAATGCAAGAACGGTTTCTTTAGATTCTTCCAAAGGAATACTTAGAGGCAACATATGTGTTTGAACAATACGTCCTTCTTGCAACTTCAAATAGTTGACATAGGCTTGATCTTCCTCCATGGCAATGCTAAACACATCCATAGCTTCTTGTTGCTTTGTTAGAATCTCCGACTTGGTTTGATAACGTTCAAGTTCATCAATCTTTTTCTTGGTGGCATTGGCTTTTTCAAAAGCAAGCGCAGCCGCTTCTGCTTGCATCGCTTCTTTTAAATTTTGCACCAATGGTTTGACGTTGCCTTTTAATAAATACTTTACTTGATCAATTGATTGATCATAGTCTGAAGCTGTTTGAAAGCCTTGACAAGGTCCTTTACAATTACCTAAATGGTATTCTAGGCAAACTTTAAATTTGCCTTGTTGAATATTTTTTGGAGTGAGTGGTAAAGTGCAAGTCCTTAAAGGAATGGTTTCTTGAATATGGTTAATCAATTCTCGAACAGCAAAAACATGCGTGAATGGGCCAATATAGGTAGAGCCGTCTTTAAGCTTTCGTCTGGTTAAAAATACCCTTGGAAAGGCCTCATTTTTAATAACGATATACGGGTAAGTCTTGTCGTCCTTTAAATTGATATTGTATTTGGGCTGATAATTTTTAATGAGCTCGTTCTCTAAAATAAATGCATCATGTTCTGAATTCACAATGGTGAACTTGATATCGGCAATACGCTGAACAAGTTCTATGGTCTTTAAGTTATGTTGATTGGAAAGAAAATAGGAACTCACTCGATTCCTTAAATGCTTTGCTTTACCCACGTACAATAGTTTGCCTTTATCATCAAAATATTGATAAATGCCTGGCTCTTGCGGGATGCTAGATTGTATTTTCTTGAACTGCTCTTTCTCCATAGGGACGATGCAAAAATACCGGTTTATTTTTACTATTTTTATAACATGGAACTTTCAGTGAATATCCCAGCCTTATTATTCCCGGCCATCAGCTTGATTATGTTGGCTTATACCAATCGTTTTTTGGCTTTGTCTAACCGTGTAAGGGCTTTACACGATAAGTATCAACAGCAGGAAAATAGATTGGTGATCTTTAGCCAAATTAAGAACCTTAAGTACAGAATTAAACTAATCCAAAGAATGCAGACTTATGGAGTGGCTTCCTTGTTATTGTCCTTACTTTCAATGTTTTTTATTTTTATACAATACCAAGCCATTGCAAAATTTATATTCGCAGTTAGCTTGCTTACTTTTACTGTATCTATTTTAGTCTCCTTGCTTGAAATCCGATTGAGCACTAAAGCAATCGAATTGGAATTAAGTGACATGGAAGGACTCGAAGACCCTTCAGTGATGGATTACTTAAAAAAGAGATTTGAAAGGGGTGAGAAATAATTAATGCCCTTTACGTTCTCCAATTTGTTGTCTCCACATGGCGTAATACAATCCTTTCTCTTCCAATAAACTTTGATGGTTACCAGATTCAATCACCTTACCTTTCTCCAATACATAAATTCTTGTTGCATGGATGATCGTGCTAAGTCTATGCGCAATCATGATGGTAATTTGCTCTCTTTCTTTAGACAGGTCACGGATGGTATCTGTAATGGACTCTTCGGTTAAACTATCTAATGAAGAAGTGGCTTCGTCAAAAATCAATAAATGCGGATGTCTGAGTAATGCGCGTGCAATAGAGAGTCTTTGTTTTTCACCACCACTTAATTTTAATCCACCTTCGCCAATGACAGTGGCTAAGCCATTGTCACCTTTATCTAAAATATTAGCACAACTTGCTTTGGTTAAAGCCAATAACATATCTTCCTCTGTTGCATTTGGTGCAACGAATGCTAAATTTTCTTTTATGGTACCTGCAAAAAGTTGTGTATCCTGTGTTACAAAACTAATTTGGTTTCTTAGGTCACTCATATCAATCTGTGCTGTATTCACACCATTCACTAAGATCTCTCCTTCTTGTGGTTGATATAAACCAACTAATAATTTTACCAAAGTACTTTTACCTGCTCCAGATGGCCCAACAAAAGCAATTGTTTCGCCTTTTTTGGCTTCAAAGCTTATCTGATCAATCGCTTTAAAATTAGCAGTTTGATGTTGGAACCCAACTTGTTTAAAAGCCAATTGCTTAATCTCGCCAATAGCAATTGGATTTGCAGGCGGTGTATCAATTGGCTTTTTCATCAATGCATCAAAATTATTTAAAGAGGCTTCGGTCTCTCTATAACTTAGGATGATACTTCCAATTTCTTGCAATGGTCCAAAAATAAAGAAGCTATAAAACTGCAATGAAATCAATTGACCTACTGTCAAAATTTCTTTAAAGATCAACCACATTAAAGTGAAAGTGATTACTTGTCTTAGTGCATTCACCATCGTGCCTTGTATAAAACTCAAGGAACGGATGTTTTTTACTTTTTTTAATTCAAGTGCTAATATTTTATAGGTATTGTTATTCAATCTATTAATTTCTTGCGTCGTTAAACCAAGGCTTTTTACCAATTCAATATTTCTTAAACTTTCGGTGGTCGTGCCAGCTAAACTAGTGGTTTCTTTTACGATGTTCTTCTGAATGACTTTGATCTTCTTACTTAATAAATTAGTCACATAAGCAATCATGCTTGCTCCTCCAATATAGATTGGTACGATAGACCAGTGTAAACGGGTGGCATAGATAGAAACGAACACCACACTTACTACAATACCAAAAACTACATTGATCACGTAACTGATGAATTTTTCACAATCAGCACGTGCCTTAGTAAGGATGGATAAAGTTTCACCACTTCTTTGATCTTCAAAAGCTTGATAAGGCAATTGCATGGAATGCTTTAAGCCATCTGTAAACAAGGCCGCACCAAATTTTTGAATAATCACATTCACTATATAGTCCTGAAAAGCTTTTGCGATTCTACTCACCATGGCTGTTCCAACTAACAATAACAACATATTGCCCACGCCTTTTAAGAACATGGCTTGTGTACGCTCGTTGCCAGCTGGGTCTAAAAATGGATTTTTTGCAAATTCATCAATCAGTTTTCCAAAGATCATTGGATCAAATAAAGAAAAGGTTTGGTTGATGGCTGCAAGTAAAAATGCTAATAAAACTAAGCCTTTAAATGGCTTAATGTATTGGATAAGAATTTTCATATTAATTTTTGGCTTTGTCTTCGTTGTATAGTAAGTTGTAACGTGCAATACAGTTAAGTACTTCTTCGGTGCCTAATTTTTTTTCTGCACTGGTTACAAATCCTTCTGGTAAATAAGGTAATAATGTTTTTAATGTTTCAAAAAACGCTTCTACATTACGCTTTACAACACCTGGCTTTTCTTTATCAGATTTTGTGAATATAAGGGTATAAGGAATCTGCCATTGAAACAATTGTTCAACGAATTCAATATCAATTTTTTGAGGACTATGTCTAGAATCTATCAATACAAAGACCATATTTAAATTAGGTCTCTTACGTAAATAATTTTCAATCATTTGTTCCCATCTACGACGACTACTTTGAGATACTTTAGCATAGCCATAGCCAGGTAAATCCACGATATACCATTTCTCTTGA
The DNA here is from genome assembly GCA_945877085.1 of Chitinophaga pinensis. Classification (GTDB taxonomy): domain Bacteria; phylum Bacteroidota; class Bacteroidia; order Chitinophagales; family Chitinophagaceae; genus Sediminibacterium; species Sediminibacterium pinensis_G. The sequence goes on along the minus strand of CAMCQV010000054.1, from coordinate 6,224 downwards.
CGGCCTTTCACCACTTCATTGCTGATGATTTCAAAATGGTTTATCAATTGTGTTTTCCCTGGTGCCGAAGAGGTTTTTGCCAATCCCTTTTGACCACAAATAGCATTAATGATAGACGACTTTCCTACATTACTCCTTCCTATAAATGCGTATTCAGGTGCTTGTAAAACAAGACATTGATCGTAATTAGGACTCGAAATAAGGTAAGTGGCTTTATGTATTTTCATTGTGTTAATTAAGGAAGCTTATTACGCTTAGATTAAAACCTTTCCTGTCATCTCCTTAGGAATAGATAAGTCCATCATTTGTAAAATAGTTGGGGCAAGATCGCCCAGTTTACCTGGCTGAATAGTGCCTTTCCAATTTTCATCAATGATAAAGAAAGGAACTAGATTCAATGAATGGGCCGTATTTGGACTACCATCTTCGTTCATCATAAAATCTGCATTGCCATGATCTGCAGTCAAGAAAATCGTGTAACCATTATTTAAACCAGCAATCACTACTTTTTCTACACAGGCATCTACTGTTTCAACTGCTTTTACAACGGCACTAAATACACCTGTATGGCCTACCATATCTGCATTGGCGTAGTTCAAACAAATAAAGTCTGGGTTACCAGCATTGATTTCAGGTAAGATTTTGTCTGTTAATTCTGCAGCACTCATTTCCGGTTGTAAGTCATAGGTAGCTACTTTAGGAGATGCTGCCATGATTCTTGTTTCTCCTTCAAAAGTTTGTTCTCTTCCTCCACTAAAAAAGAAAGTCACATGAGGATACTTTTCTGTTTCGGCAATGCGAATTTGCTTTTTATTATTTTTTGCCAATACCTCACCTAAAGTATTGATTAAATTATCGTTTTCAAATACAACATGTACATTTTTAAATGTCTCATCATATTTAGTCATCGTTGTGTAATGCAATTTTAATGCGTGCATGTCCATTTCAGGAAAATCCTTTTGTGTCAATACTTCTGTGATTTCTCTACAACGATCGGTTCTAAAATTAAAACAAATCACTGCATCTCCATCTTGTATAGTTGCAATAGGTTGTCCGTTTTCGGTGATGACAGTTGGTAAAATAAATTCATCTGTAACATCTTTTGCATAGTTTGCTTGAATGGCTTCAAGTGCACTAGTAGCAGTGCTGCCAGACCCTTTTACCATAGCATTGTAAGCCAATTGAACACGCTCCCAACGCTTGTCTCTGTCCATGGCGTAATACCTACCGCTAATGCTTGCGATTTTACCAACTGATTTTTTCAAATGTGCTTCTAATGATTCAACATAAGATTGTCCGCTTTTTGGATCAGTATCACGACCATCGGTGAACGCATGAATAAATACTTTGCTTAATCCTTCTGCTTTACATAAATCACATAATGCTTTTAAATGTTGTGTATGTGCGTGTACGCCACCATCACTCACTAAACCAATTAAATGCAAGGGCTTGTTGTTTTGCTTTGCATATTGAATGGATTCAAGGAGGGTTGGGTTAGTTGCAAATTCACCCGTTTTAATGGCAACATTGATTCTCTGTAATTCTTGGTAAACAATTCTGCCAGCACCTAAATTCAAATGACCTACTTCACTATTACCCATCTGTCCATCGGGCAAACCTACTTCCTCGCCACAGGTGACTAAAGTTGTATTAGGATATTGTTGGTAGAGACTTGTTACGAAAGGAACATGCGCATGTTGAATTGCATCCGCCTTTGAAACCTTACCCAATCCCCATCCATCCATAATCACTAATATTACCTTTTTTGACATATTCTTTAACTTTTAATAGCGCCTGCTTATAATTTGTTTATTTTTATATCGCAAAGTTTCAAAATACTAGGCACATTACAAACTTTATCCTACTATAATAGACAAAAATGAAGTTAATATCCAAAATACTAGTTGTATTAGCCCTTTTGCACTGTAGCATTGGCGCGAATGCACAAAATGAAACAGAATTATTGGTACAACATTTGCAAACAGGTAACTTTAGTGCTTTGCAAATTTTTTGGGATAATCAGGTAGAGTCGAGCATTTTAGACCAAGTGGCAGCCAAGCCTTTGAATGCACAACAAGCCAATGAAACCTTACAAGCTTTTTTTAATCAAAAAAATATTATTGGATTTGAAAAAAGTGCCGAAAGAAAACTAGGTAATACTTTATACCTCACAGGCAAATTATTATCTAGCCAACAAAAATACAATTTGACCATATTGCTTCAATCCACAAAGAAAGGATTTATGATTGTGAGCATGAGGGTGAACTAGTTGCTTAATTTTTAGTAGAAAGAAGATGAGTAAAAAGCCAAAAAATACCTTTAATAGTTTTTCAAGTATCCCCTTGGTGTATAGCACTAACCCGGATTATATACAACCTAATGCCGAGGCAGAAAAGCAGACCCTGGCCCCAGAAGATCAATTGCTCAGGGTCATTTTAGAAACTAAACATAGAGCGGGTAAGACGGTGACGATTGTGTATGGATTTGAAGGCACAGATGCAGATTTGGAAGCATTGGGCAAAGCACTCAAAAACTTTTGTGGTACTGGGGGATCAGTCAAAGATGGTGAAATCATTATTCAAGGAGATCATCGTCAAAAAGTATTTCAATACCTGAAGCAGAAAGGTTTTGCCAAGGCAAAATTATAGTTTAACTATTTCTTTTAAAAATTCACTTCTAAATTCAAGCGTTCTTTTAGCTGTTGAACTAAAGGATATTGCTTTGCAATATGTTCAAATTTTTGTTTGCTATTGAGTTTCAAATGCAATGGCACATCTTCTTTTTCGCTCGCATCTACAAGTATGCTAAATTGGATGGCCCTATTTTGAAAGCGCTCCCAAATGATTTCCATTAAACGCATTCTTTCTTGCTCCACAAATTTTTGCGCAGTCAATGCTTGCACCGTGATGGTAAAATGTGTAGGGTCTTCTATCTCAAGTGTGGCAATTTTAAAAGTTCCTGCCACAGAGTGTTTTAGTTCTTTTTCCATTTTAACAGCGTAGTCGTTCCAGCATGCTTGCAATGTCTCCATATTAAGCGAGATTGCATCTTTCACTTCCTCAATATTATAATCGTTTCCGTATTTCTGTTGTAATACAGCTAATAAACTCTTCTTGCCACCAACAGCAGGAACAATTGGTTGACTAGTTGGGTTTGTTGCTGGGTTATTTTGAACTGGAGGAGGCATGGCCGCTTTTGGAGCAGCAGTCTCAATGACTAATTTTGCCTCAGCGTTCACAACAATATTACTTAAAGGAATGATTTTTTTAGTACGAATAGGGTAGTGGCTATCAACTAGTTTTTTTTTTACTAGTTGGCCGTCCTCCATACTTAATTCAATTGCTTGTTGTAAAAAATTGAGTTTAATCAAAGCCAATTCCACGTGCAATCTTTTATTACGCGCCATCTTAAATTGAATCTCGGATTCATTTAAAATATTCAATGCACTTACTAAATAAGGGGTGTCAATTTTTTCGGCAGCAGCTAGGTATTGATCTCTCCATCCCTCAATAGATTCAAGCAAATGCGCGCTGGCTTTGTCTTTACAAACAAGGATATTTCTAATGAATGCAGCCATGCCATATAACACAGTATCTCCTTCAAAACCTTTTTGATTGATTTCGTCATAGAGTAACATCGCACTCGTCAAGTCTTGTTCTGTAAGATGGGTTAATAATTTAAAGAAATAACCCTCGTCTAAAATATTTAAATGTTCTAAGGTGTTCTCATAAGTCAATGCACCGTTGGAGAAGCTTACAATTTTATCAAGTATACTCAGTGCATCCCTCATACAGCCTTCGCTTTTTTGAGCAATCAATTGCAAAGCATTCCTTTCGGCCTTGATATGTTCTTTTTCTACAATTTCTTCTAAATGCTTCACCGTATCTTCTGGCACAATTCTTTTAAAGTCAAAAATTTGACATCTACTTAAAATGGTCGGAAGAATTTTATGTTTTTCGGTTGTCGCTAAAATAAAGATGGCGTAGGGTGGTGGCTCTTCTAATGTTTTCAAAAATGCATTGAATGCACTCGTGCTTAACATGTGGACCTCATCCACAATATATACTTTATATTTACCAGCCTGTGGTGCAAAACGAACCTGCTCCACAAGTGTTCTGATATCGTCCACAGAGTTATTACTCGCCGCGTCTAATTCATGGATATTCAAGCTGGCACCTTTCTCAAAAGAGACACAACTTTCACATTGGTTACAAGCTTCGCCTTCCTTTGTGATATTGGTGCAATTAATTGTTTTTGCAAGGATACGTGCGCAAGTTGTTTTACCTACACCTCTTGGTCCACAAAACAAAAATGCATGTGCTAGGTGTTGGTTTAAGATCGCATTCTTTAATGTAGTGGTAATATGGGATTGACCCACCACTGTATTAAAGTTTTGAGGACGATACTTTCTTGCTGATACGATAAAATTCTCCATACTTGAGCTGCAATATACTGCATCAAAAGCTAATTTTTAGAGCTAGGGTATAAATCTTATCCCCCATTTCCGAAATCCTTAACTGGCTTGGTTTGGACTCTTATATTCCATTACTGGATGACGCTCAAAAGGGTGTTTTTGGGTGTCAAAAATATGCCTAAAGGTGACCATGCGTCTGCTTGGATCGGCGGCAAGACTTTTATAAATATTGACCATTTTAGGATTCCAATCTGCAGCCCATCCCATTTCATATTCATTGTAAACTTTGATTTGATCAAGCAGTATAGAAGTAGAGTATATTAAATAACTATCTATCCCTAATGATTGAAATTTTGGTACCACCCCAAATGCCAACCCTGTTAATCTAGTATTCGTTTTCCTAAACTTCATCCACATCAAATGAATTTTTTGCTTCCATCCTAGATGTCCATCAAAATGCTTAAAGTATTGATTTACATCTGGGATATTGATAAACATGGCAATGGGGTCTTCATTATAATAAGCAAATCTTATCATGCGCTCATCCATCACTGGACCAAGGGTCTTAAATAGTTTCATAATTTGATCCTTCGTGATGGCTTTTGCTTCTCCATGTTGCGCCCATGCAGTATTGTAAATATGCACAAAGTCATTGGCAAATTTTTCTAAACGTTTTTTATCCAGGTGTTGAATGCTGTATCCTTCCTTCGCATTGAATTTTTCATAGCGCTCCTTGAACCTATCAGGCAAGCTATCTGAAAGTGATTTGCGATAATAATATTGGTTATAGAAATTTTCAAAACCATAATTGACTAATAAGGTTTCATAGTAAGGAGGGTTGAAAGACATGCCATACATAGGTTCCCTGTCAAAGCCTTCTACCATTAGCCCCCACCATTTATCTCGATCACCAAAATTGACTGGTCCATCCATGGCTTCCATGCCCTCGGATATTAACCATGCTTTTGCTGTGTCAAATAATAAGTTCGCTACTTGTTGATCATTGATAGCATCAAAATAGCCAACACATCCTGTTGGGAACTCCGTGCCTTTATTGATGTATTTTTTATAATGAAATGCTGCAATACGGCCAAGGGTCTTGCCAGTTTCGTCTTGAACAATCCATCTTTTTGCAGCACCATCTTTGAAAAGCTTATTCTTAGCAGGATTAAATGTGTCCAACACTTCGTTGTCTAATGGTCGAATATAATTTGGGTTGTCCTTATTAATAAGGGCATTGATGATTACAAAAGAATGATCTAATTCGGGTGTATTGACTTCAATGACTTTCATACTTGCAAATTAGAAATTTTTTAGGCAACTTAATGCAAAAATACCTGCTGTCTCTGTTCTGAGTCGAGTAGGGCCAAGGTCAATGGGTATATAATCATTTGCAATTGCTGCTTCTATTTCTAAAGGAGCAAAGTCGCCTTCGGGGCCAATTAAAAGCAATAAATCATCACTTGGTTTAATGGATTTGATTAAAGTTTTAGACAAAGGTTCACAGTGTGCAATGAGTTTTTGAGAAGCAGTTGCTTTTGCTATGAATTCTTTGAATGTTATAGGTTCTGTTAAAACAGGCAACCAAGTTTGTTGACTCTGAATCATAGCAGACTGTATGATCTGCTGCATCCTTTCTGATTTAAAACGTTCGTGAATCGTTCTTTCACAAACTAAAGGGGTAATACTTGTCACACCAATCTCTGTTGCTTTTTCAAAAAGCCATTCTAAACGCACTGCATTTTTTAACAAGGAAATAGCTAGATGTAATTGTTGTTTAGGACGGTCAGTTTGTAAGGACTTTGTAATT
>CAMCQV010000053.1 GCA_945877085.1 Chitinophaga pinensis | reverse complement strand
CATTTAAGGGTCACCCATCATGATACAAAAATTAGCAATGTCTTATTTAAGGACGAGGAGGCAATATGTGTTATTGACTTAGATACAACTATGCCTGGCTATTTTATAAGTGATGTAGGCGATATGTGCAGAACCTATCTCTGCCCAGTCAACGAAGCCTGTCAGGATTTAGATCAAATTAAGATATTACCCGAAAGATGGACTGGGATTCAAAATGGATACTTAAAAGCGATGGGGGAGTTCTTGACCCCTTTTGAAAAAGACCATTTTGCATTTTCTGGACAATCTATTATTTATATGCAAGCCCTACGTTTCTTAACCGACTATCTACAATTAGATCCATATTATAAAGTAGATAGACCTAGTCAAAACTTAGATCGTACCTTAAATCAGAACCAATTGTTGGTAGAATTCAATCAATTAGTTTAATATTAATATTAAGCTTAACTATTTAAATAATTATATTTCAATTATTTAGATTTAATTAATACTGGTCATCCATTGCAAAATCAGCCTTTCTGTTTTTCCATTTTCCACGGGTGAAATCTGGGATCTCTTGTACCTGTCCATTTTCTTCAATTGATTTCTCTGATAAAGGTGTAATCGCATACCAAGTAGCTAAATCATATACATCCATAGGGAATGGAACGGCTCTTTTAATACATTCTATGAAAGCATTGACCACAAAAAAGTCCATTCCACCATGTCCGGCTCCAGCTGTATCAGATTCAAAACGCTTCCATAAAGGATGATCGTGTTGCTTTAAGTAGGCTTCTGGATTTTCCCATTGATGGGATTTTGGAGAAAGTCCTTCAATATAGATATGTCCAGATGCAAATTGACCAGACGAAAAGTCCTGCCAAAGCCCTTGCGTACCTTGAACCCTGAAACCAAGATTATAAGGACGGGGAGAATTGGTGTCATGCGTTAATAATATCGTCTCTCCATTAGCAGTCTGAAGACTGGTTGTTACGATGTCACCTAATTTAAAATTTAATTTCGCATTTGGGTGATTTTCACCACCTTGTGGATGGTTAACTATATATTTATGTAAACCTCTAGCCTTAGTAGCCACAGAAGAAAGTCTTGTTAATTGATTCCCTCTATTGATATCGAGCATCATAGCAACTGGCCCAAGTCCATGCGTGGGATATAATTCTCCATTCCTATATAAGGAGTGGTTTGTTCTCCATTTTGCCTCACTATAGCCTTTATCCCCAAATTCAGCCCCAGAATTATAGGCTGTAACGCCATTATTGAACTTTACACCCCTTAAATCGTGCTTATATCCGCCTTCCAGGTGCAATAATTCTCCAAATAGGCCTTTTCTTACCATATTATAGACTGCTAAGACATCACGACGATAACATACATTCTCTAGACACATTACTGGAACATTGTACTTTTCACTTGCATACACCACATCCCAACATTCCTTAATATTGATGGCACCACAAACTTCTACGCCTGGAATAACCCCATTTTTGATCGCTTCTATGGCTTGAGGGATATGCCATTCCCATGGAGTAGCAATGATGACAGCATCAATATCCGTTCTTTTAAGTAGGTTTTTGTAGTCTTCCTTGCCATTTTTATACTCTATAGCGGCTGGTCTACCGGCTTTTTTAAGCAGATTTTGTGCATCCGCTAACATCTTTTCATCTGGATCAGCAAAAGCGACAATTACAACGTCCTGACGATTTACCAACATATCGATATGATTTTGGCCTCTAAATCCAGTTCCAATAATGGCTATTTTTACGATATCTTTTTGAGTATTGGATTGCGCTTTAATAAATTGTGGACTTAAACTTAAAGCGATAGATGCTAAACCAGCATCTTGTACAAATTTTCTTCTAGATGAATGTGATGACATAGTGTGAAATGTTTATCCTACAAAATACAACCTATTTTGTATTGAACAAACAGTATAGCGATAGATTTAAACCTATATTAATTGCTTATAATTAACATTATGTTAAATATAATATTGAAGATAATGCCCTTTTATTAGTCAAGATATAAATATTAAATGAGATATAAAAAACACCACTAAGATTCATTCATAATCTAATTCGCATAAAAAAAGCCCTCCCGTTTGGGAAGGCTTTCTTAATTACACTGAATTCGTTTAATTCAATTAAATCAATCTATTGGTATTTGTCGTGAAGCATATCATACTTGTTAAACTTAGCGTCTAACTCATCATATAACTTTTGGTTAGCTCTATTCTTATCTCTTTTAGCTGCATATAATGTAGCCAAGAAATCAACCGATCTTGATGCCACATTTTTCTCTTGTTTAGATAATGTGGTTTTGTCTTTCACAATATTGAATGCATTTTCGATCCATTCTATCGCTTGGTCCACTTTTACCTTCATTGGAGCATCTAAAGCTAGATTCAATTTTTTGATTGAATCTTGTTGTGCTTTGAATGCAGCATCAAAAGCCAATTTCTTCTTTGGATCTTTAGGTGCAACTGGCTTGTTGGTATTCAATTGCTGTAAAGCCCTGATATTATTACCAAATTGTTCATCCAATACTGTATATTGATTATAATAACTAATACCAACGTTAAACGCTGCCGCAAAATTGGAAGTGTTCAACTTATAAGCTCTCATATATGCATCTGCTGCTTTATCTAAGAAATAATTTGCCTTTTCGTCAGACAAACCATCTACGTTTCTTGAAGCCATAAACATGTCACCATACATTTGACATTCTGTTTCATTGATCGTATTGGCTGCTATTTGTGCTTCATATGCTGCTACTTTTTCTTCTGCAGTTAAGTTTTTGTCGATATAATCTGCTCTAAATTCAAACCATTTTTCTTCTGGATAGTTCTGCTCAGAAATAGTATAGTATTGATCAAACATGGCTTTGTCCTTTTTCTCAGCAGCCTTTATTAGAACATATTTATACATATCCAACAAATCAGGGGCTTTCATGTTGGCATTGATCATTCTTGTATAATACTTGATGGTAAGGTCATCATTTCCTGCATTTTGATTTGAATAACCCGCATACATTAGTGTGGTTGTATCAAATGGTTGTTTATTGGTAGACCACCCTTTTGAAAAAATGATATCACTTAATACCACGCCTCTATCAAAATTTGCAGCAGCTTCTTTCCACTTCTTTTCTCCAAAAGCAGCTACACCGTCTTTAAAACTTTTGATATACACTTCAAAGAAAGGTTCTTGACCATTCTTTACAGCAATTGTGAATTCTGGATCAGCTTTAATATAGTCTTGTAAACTTGTAAATAATTTCTCAGCAGCATCAGGATACTTAGCAGCGGGGTCTTTTGATAGACCTGCATAGATTTTTGATTTCCAGTAATACCCCTCTGCTGTGGTTTCTATACTTGGTTTTTTTGTAACCACTTTTTCAAATTCTGTCTTTGCTAGCTCAAAATTATTTAATAATAAGCTTGTCTCTACTTTTTTAAAGTCTTGAGCAAAAGCTGTTTGCATCAATGTCATCAAAAACATTGTACCAATCCATTTTTTCATATTGATTAATTTAAAGTTCTAAGTTAATAAATTTTATGCATCTGGCGTATCATCACCTTCATTGTTTGAAGTATCATTAAAAGAAGTGTCTGTAGATTGGTTTGATATATTGCTTGCATCATCTGCTATAATCGCTTCATTATTAACAATTTCTCCTTCCTCAGGGACATCTTGTTCTTCGATCTTAGAAGTTGCAGCAATTTCATCATTTTCGTCTAAACGAATGAGTTTCACACCCTGTGTTGCTCTACCCGCTTCTCTAATGTCTGCTATGCTTGTTCTAATGGTTACACCAGATTTACATGTGATGATTAGGTCTTCTTTTTCCAATACATCCATTAACCCAACCAAGGATCCAGTTTTTTCCGTCACATTAATGGTTTTAACACCTTTACCACCACGGTTGGTGATACGGTAGTCATCGATTGGAGTACGCTTACCATAACCTTGTTGACTTACCACTAATATAGTTCGATCTTTGTCTTCTCTGCTTACGCAAACTAAACCAACCACTTCGTCTGTTTCATCATCCACTTCGATACCAGCAACACCAATTGCACCTCTTCCTGTTGGTCTCACTTTTTCTTCAGGAAAACGAATCGCGCGACCAGACTTCACAGCCATCATCACTTCGTTGTTACCATCCGTTAAACGTGCTGCTAATAATTCATCACCTTCATTAATTGTAATGGCGTTTACACCATTCACTCTTGGACGACTAAATTCTTCCAAACATGTTTTCTTGATGATCCCTTTCTTAGTACATAAGATGATATAGTGATTGTTTACATAGTCCTTATCTGCCAGATTACGAACTTCTATAATGGCTTTAACTTTATCGTCTTGTGGGAGTTGAATTAAGTTTTGAATCGCTCTACCCTTACTTGTTTTTTCACCCTCTGGAATTTCATATACGCGCATCCAGAAACATCTTCCTTTTTCGGTAAAAAACAACATGGTATCATGCGTGGATGCAATAAATAAATGCTCTACATAATCTTCCTCTCTTGTCTTAGATCCAATGGCACCGCGGCCTCCACGTTTTTGTTGACGATATTCTGTAGCAGATGTACGTTTGATATAACCTAAATGAGAAATGGTAATTACCACGTCTTCTTCTTCGATTAGATCTTCGATACGCATTTCATCTGCTAAATATTGAATCTCAGATTTACGCTCATCACCAAACTTTTCTTTCACTTCTAATAATTCAGTTTTGATAAGCTCAAAACGTAAATGTTCACTACCTAATAATTCTTTTAAAGAAGCAATCAATTTCATCAATTGGTCAAATTCTTCTTTAATTTTCTCACGCTCCATACCCGTTAAACGTTGCAATCTTAATTCTAAAATTGCTTTGGCTTGGATGTCTGAAATACCCCATCCTGCATTGATTAAGGATTCTTTTGCTGCTTCTGGATTGGCTGAGTTTCTGATTAAACGAATTACTTCGTCTAAATGATCCAAAGCAATTAAATAACCTTCTAAAATATGTGCACGTTCTTCAGCTTTTCTTAATTCAAATTTAGCACGACGAATCACCACTTCCATTCTAAAATCAACGAACTCTAAAATCAAATCTCTTAGGTTCAAAATTCTAGGACGCCCTTTCACCAACGCCACATTATTGATACCATAACTGGTTTGTAATTCTGTGAATTTAAATAATTGGTTAATGATTACCTGTGCAACAGCATCCTTACGTAATTCAATTACGATACGGGTTCCCTCGCGCTTGTTACTTTCATTGTTCACGTGTGTGATACCATCTACCACTTTATCCACGACCAGTTGACCTATACGATCTGTTAAATGATCACGATTTACTTGGTAAGGAATTTCGTTGATTACAATCATCTCACGACCGTTCGCTTTTGTCTCTACATTACACTTTCCACGCAATACCACACGACCACGTCCTGTCATCAAACCTTGTTTCACCCCTTCCATGCCATAAATCACGCCACCTGTAGGAAAATCGGGTGCTTTTACAATCGTAATTAATTCTTCGATCGTAATGTCTTTATTGTTGATGTAGGCGATACATCCGTCTACTACTTCATTCAAATTATGTGGCAACATATTGGTCGCCATACCTACTGCGATACCAGAAGATCCATTCACTAAAAGTTGTGGAATCCTTGTTGGTAGTACACTTGGCTCAGATAAGCTATCATCAAAGTTCAATTGATAATCGACAGTGTCTTTCTCCAAATCATCCAACATCGCTTCAGAAATCTTTTGCAAACGTGCTTCGGTATAACGCATAGCTGCCGGTGGATCACCATCTTGGTTACCAAAATTACCCTGTCCATCTACTAACTTATAACGCATTGTCCACTCCTGTGCCATACGCACTAAAGTGTCATAAATTGCAGTATCACCATGTGGGTGAAATTTACCCATCACTTCTCCTACAATACGCGCAGATTTTTTATACGGTTTATTGCTATTGTTTCCAAGCTCATGCATGGCAAACAACACACGACGATGAACTGGTTTGAAACCGTCACGAACATCGGGTAAAGCTCTACCTACAATCACTGACATAGAATAGTCAATGTAAGAAGTTTTCATCTGCTCTTCAATGTTCACTCTAATCACACGATCATTGTCTTGGGTCTGTTCTAGACCTAAATTTTCACCTAAATTTTCTTCCATATTTTTTGTTTCTTATAGTCAATTTCCATTGGCCAAAAAGGCCATGGATACCTACCTTTACGAAGATAACTTTTTGACCCCTTTTTTATGCTTAAAATCAGTATTAATTTACACAATTTTATCCACAGTTTTTGGTAATAAATACTAACTTTAACACATACATTTTTAACCACTTATACATTCAAAAATGAGCCAAACAATTCTCATTATTGGAGCTGGCAAATCTGCCACAGTTTTAATCCAATATTTACAACAAAAAGCGGTCGAAAATGACTGGTATATCCTACTAGCAGACGGTGATGAAGCAACAGCTAAAAATAAGTGGAATAATGCCCCCAATGGAAATGCACTTGTTATAGACATCAAAAATGAATTAGATCGTCAAAATTTGGTTCAAAAAGCGGATATAGTGGTCTCCATGATGCCTGCTCATTTGCACTTTTTAATTGCTAAAGATTGCTTGCATTTTGGAAAACCTTTGTTTACTGCCTCTTATGTAGACGATAATATGCGCTCCATTGCAGCTGAAATTGAATCAAAACAACTTTTATTCCTCTGTGAAATGGGTTTAGATCCCGGAATTGACCATATGAGCGCGATGGCTATCATAGATGAGATCCACGAAAAAGGAGGCAAAATAACCAGCTTTAAATCGCATTGTGGCGGATTGGTGGCTCCAGAAAGTGATGACAATCCTTGGCATTATAAAATCAGTTGGAACCCTAGAAACATCATTTTAGCTGGAAAAGCTGGTGCGATTTATCTTGAAAATGGTGCCAAGGTAACAAAACATTACCCAGAAATATTTGAAAAAACACCTGTGGTGGACTTACCAGGAATAGGTCATTTAGCGTATTATCCTAACAGAAATTCATTGTCCTATATTGACACTTACCAATTACATGGGGTGAAAGATTTTGTGCGCACTACCCTTCGCTACCCTGCATTTTGTATTGGCTGGAATGCCATTGTGCAATTGCATTTAACCGATGAAACAGTGATTGATTTAGCACCAAATACCAATGTTCAAAATTGGTTTGAGACACATATTCAAGAAAAAGGATTAGAACAAGTTTTAATAAAATTCACCCAAGATCCAGCCATTAAAGAGCAGCTTGAATTCATCGGATTGTATGAACCTACCCCAATTCCATCTCAATTCAATTCTAATGCAAGCATCTTGCAATGGTTATTAGAAGGCAAATGGAAACTTGCTGCAACAGACAAAGATTTAGTGGTGATGTTGCACGAGATTGAATACAGCATTGGTGACCGTCAATTTAAATTGGATAGCAGTATGGTCTTAACTGGTGAAGATGCAATCAACACAGCCATGGCCACTACAGTGGGTTTACCATTGGCGATGGGTGTTTGTGCCTACTTAAAAGGGGAAATAAAAATGAACGGTTTACATATCCCTATTGACGCTAGAATTTATCAACCAATTTTAAAAAGCTTGGCTAAGGAAGGGATTATTTTTGAAGAAACCTTAACTAGTTATTAAGGCTCTTAATAAATTTTTCGATTTTATTTATTCAGCATTCCATTCACCTCCCATTCAAAATCTAATTGACGTTTGTCTAAATTGGCAGCAGCTACTTTGACGATGACTTTATCACCCATATTGAACTTTCTGCCCGACCTTGAACCGACTAAAGCATAGTCTGCTTCAACCAATCTAAAGTCATCGAATCTAGATAAGCTTGCAATGGTTACTAAACCTTCACACTTGTGTTCAACAGTTTCTACAAAGAAGCCGAAACTAGCGACCCCACTGATGATGCCTTCGAAACTATGTCCCAAATAATCACGCATGAATTCAACTTGCTTGTATTTATTAGCAGCACGCTCTGCTTCCATCGCAGCTCTTTCGCGCATACTACAATGTGCACATTTTTCTTCTAATCCTTCGTCGTTTATAGCTTTGCCCATCAGTACACTTTGAACAATTCTATGAACAAGCACATCGGGGTAACGACGTATTGGAGAAGTGAAATGACAATAGTGTTCAAAACCTAAACCATAGTGTCCAATATTATTGGTGGTGTAGATCGCTTTGGCCATCGTGCGGATACCTAATTGTTCTAATACATGTTGCTCTGGATTGCCTTTGGATGCCAACATTAAATTGTTAAAGCTATGTGCGATATGGTCTGGAGAATCAATATTAAAAGGATACCCATGCTTTTTAGCAAATACCACAAATGGATTTAATTTGTCTTCATTCGGTTGGTCATGCACACGAAATGGGAAAGGTAAAACCTCTTTTTTCACTTTCACTGTACCCATTTTTTCTGCAATCAATTGATTCGCTTTTAACATCAATTCTTCGATCAATTGATGCGATGCTTTACTTTCTTTTACAGTTATTCCTGTTGGTTTTCCATTGACATCTAAAGTAAAACGAACTTCCTGTGAAGAGAAATTAATGGCCCCATTTTCGAAACGTTTTTTCCTCAAATTTTGGGTATAATCGTGCAACCATAAAATCACTTCTTTGTGGTCACCTTCTTTAGTTTCTATAATTTCTTGTACATCCTCATAAGTAAATCTGCGATCAGAAAAGATCACTGTTTTGCCATACCAAGTATGTACAATTTGACCAGTCGCATCTATTTCAAATGTAGCAGAGAACGTTAATTTCTCCTCCTTAGGTCTTAATGAACATAATTCATTCGAGATTCTTTCTGGCAACATTGGATACACACGATCAGGTAAATAAACCGATGTAGCTCTTTCATAAGCAGCTTTATCGACTGCAGTTTCTGGTTGTACAAAATGACTTACGTCGGCAATATGCACGCCAATTTCAATATGCCCATTATCCAAATGTTGGAAGGAAATGGCATCATCAAAATCCTTTGCATCCACAGGGTCAATGGTGAATGTTAAAACCTTACGATAGTCTTTTCGTTTTGCAATTTCTTCGGGGGTGATTTTATCAGAAAGTGTTTTAGCAAAAGCCAACACTTCCCCATCAAATACCAAAGGAAATCCTGATTCTGCCACGATGGATTTCATGGCCATATCATTCTCTTTCTCTGGGGTAAATATTTCTAATACTTCTCCTTCTGGTTTCTTATTTGAGTTCTCCCATTTAGTCAATTGTACAATTACTTTATCCCCTGTCTTAGCGCCATTTAATTTATCCATTGGGATATAAATATCAGGCATTGGATGCATGGTATTGGGTAAGAAGAAAGCATGGTGTTGCATGATCTGCATGGTACCTGAAAAAGAGACTTGTTTTCTTTTAACAATCTCTACCACTTTACCTTCTTTTTTTCCAGAACCCTGTCTTATTTTGGTGATTTTAACGCGCACTTCATCTCCTTTAAGTGCGGTATTGAAATCAGTTGGGAATACTAAAATATCTTGTTCTAAACCTTGTACGATAATAAAACCCATGCCAGATTTGGCAATATCCAAAACCCCTTTATACGTTGTCGTTAAATGGGTCTGCTTTGTAGTTGTTTTTGACTTCTTCTTGTCTTTTTTACTGTTCATTTGTTTGTTGATGATATTGTGCTACAAAATCAATGACCAATTGATTAAATTCAGTTGCTTGATTAAATAGAAAAAATGGTTTGATAGGTAATACATACAATGGCATATCATTTAATTCATTGGTATACTTTACTAATCTAACGGCATCTTTTTCGGTGGTAAGAATAAGCTTACTCTTTGCGTTAATCTGTTCAAATTTATTGCGCATCTCATTTAAATCTTCTATCGAAAAAATATGATGATCGCTGTAACTTAATTGATAATAAGTGTGTGTGTTTTCGTGTAAATAATTTTTTAAAGGAATGGGATTCGCGATACCACAAACCAATAATACTTCGTCTCGCATGGTCAACACCCATTGGTCGGATGGGTTGTAAATATGATAAGGTGTGTCGTAAGCAATGGCTGTAAAAAATACAGATTGATGTTGTTCTGGGTAAAGCTTTTCTAATACCTCAGCCTTATCTGCCTCTGTCATATCCAAAGGACATTTGGTCACGACAATGATATTGGCTCGTTTTGCAGACTTTCTTTCATCCCTTAGGTCACCAGTTGGGAAAAAGAAATCATCGCAATACAGATTATCATACTCGGTTAAAAGAATACTAAAATGTGTATCTATTTCACGATGTTGAAATGCATCATCTAATATCACTGTTTGTAAATTTGGGATATCTTGTATCAATTGAGGAATGGCTTCGATACGTCGCTCTCCAACCGCTACGCCCACTTTTGGAAATTTTAAATGAAACTGCATAGGCTCATCTCCAATTTCTAATGCGGTGGATTGGTCTGTTGCTAAAGCATAGCCCTTGGTTTTTCTTTTATAGCCCCTACTTAATGTGGCTGTTTTATATTCTGTAGAAAGTATGGATAACAAATGCTCTACCATAGGCGATTTGCCAGTTCCTCCTAAAGAAAGATTACCGACACAAATGATGGGCAAATTAAATTGAACTGATTTAAAATATTTTTTAGCATACATCCAATTGCGCAATGTCACAATCAAGCCATATAGGATAGCAAAAGGCAAGAGTAAAACTCTGAAGGATTTTAAAAAAATATTATTCAAATGCATAGGTATTCCACGGCGTGATACAACATGATAAAGGTACGTCAAATTCGTTGGTATCAGTGAAATTGTCCATTGGTTCAAAGTAAGACACCCCTATTTTTTGTAAGCCTTTATTGGCATTTGCTAAGTAGCGATCATAGTACCCCTTGCCATATCCAACACGATGTCCTTTTTGGTCAAATCCCAGTAATGGAACCAACATGGTATCGATCATTGCTGAGGGCACTTGATTAAATGGCAGCGGTTCTTGAATACCATATGCATTTAACTGTAAGGTTTCGGTTTCAAAATAAAAATCCATTTGATGTTGTTCAGCATTAACAATCGGGTAACAGAATCTTATAAATGGATACAAGGTCTTGATGTATTTTTCGAATAACAAAGTATTGGGTTCATTCTTATTTGCTAAAGGATAAAAACTAGCAAGGACGGTTGTAGTTGACCAATCGATGCGTTGTAATTGAATGAGTAGCAGGTCATCCATCTTAATGCATGCTGACTCAGTCAATGCAGCTCTTTTTTGGGATAATATGTTACGCGCTTCGGCTTTTGTTATATGCATTCGAAAAAACTAAAAATAGTGGCTCCGTAATTTCTTTGGAAACTATAGCCTTCAAATGTTTTATAGTCATTACGTGGCGTATGTTCCAAAATAAAATACCCATTAGGACTGATCAATTTCTTTTCGACAATGATTCTAGGCAGGTCATCAATGGTATTTAAAGCATAGGGCGGTCCTGCAAAAATGATATCATATTGTTGATTGCAAGTGACTAAAAATTGAAAGACATCCATTTGTATGGTGATGGTGTTTTCTATTTTCAAAAAATCAATATTCTTTTTAATGAAATCAAGCATTGTTTTATCTTTCTCTACAATAGTCAATTGTTCAGCACCTCTTGATGCTAGTTCATAGCTGATACAACCAGTCCCTCCAAATAAGTCCAATGTAAGGGCGCCGTCAATGGCCACTCTATTATGTAAAATATTGAATAAACCCTCTTTGGCAATATCCGTTGTGGGTCTGGTATGTGGCATATTGGT
>CAMCQV010000052.1 GCA_945877085.1 Chitinophaga pinensis | reverse complement strand
AAAAAGACCTCCAATAGCTAAGAAGAGCCATTTATACCCACCCATAGCTGTTCAGCCAATTGGATGTCCGTTTGTCTAAAAATTAGACAACTCCTAAGGTTTGTATTACTTTTGTACTGTATAATAGGAATTTATAATTATCAATACAGACAATGAGATACATTTTTTCGTTTATTTTTCTTGGATTTACACTGTCCTTAACGGCACAAACACCCACACAATGGGATTTAAGAACCTGTGTGGAATACGCTATAAAGCATAATATTTCAGTACAACAAGCTGATATACAAGCAAGATTAGCCAAATTACAAGCAGATCAGGCTAAAGACAGTAGGTTGCCTAATTTGACCGGATCTTCTGGTTTAGGGATGCGTTTAGGACGTTCTATTGACCCTGTGACCAACGCCTTCACCACCACACAATTTTTATTTAATAATTTTGGATTGAATGGAGGTGTTCAAGTTTATAATAACAACAGATTAAGCAACACAGCTGCTGCAAGTAATTATAATTGGTTAGCAAGTATCGCCGATCTTCAAACAGCGTCAAATGATATTTCGGTGAATGTGGCTACCTTTTATTTACAAGTTTTATCTACCATCGAACAATCAGAAATTTCTAAAATTCAAATCGCGCAAACCACAGAACAATTAGCTGCAACAAAAAAGCGTGTAGAAGTTGGGTTGTTGCCTGAGATTAATTTATTAGAATTAGAAACCCAATTGGCAAATGATAGCAGTAATTATATCACCGCTATCTCTAATGTAGAACAAAGCAAACTAAGTTTAAAAGCTTTGTTGAATTTAGATGCATCTGATGCTTTTGATGTATTTGTGCAACCAGTGGATCAAATTAAATTACAAGGTTTTGCAGACCTACAACCTGATTATGTATTTAGTGTTGCAGAACAAAATCTTCCTAATATCAAAGCGGCAAACCTAAGAGTAAAGGCAGCCGAAAAAAATCAATTGGTCGCAAAAGCTGGATTTTATCCAACCTTAAGTTTTGGTTATTCTTTGAGTTCTAATTTCTCAAATGCATTTAAATATATAAGTGGTGTTGAGCCAGCTGGGTTTAGTAATATTTCACCTACTAGTCCATTTGTCACTGTAGGATCCTCTAAATATTTTGTTCAAAGTCCATTGTACAATACCGTTACTGCTAACAGAGATTTTAGTAATATCTGGAAGGGATGGGGTAGACAATTAGACAACAACTTTGGTCAGAATTTTGGATTTCAATTATCGATTCCAATTTTCAATGCCAATCAATCTAAAACAGCCTATCAGCAGTCAAAATTAAATTACCAGTCTGCTACTTTACAACAAGAAAATACGCAAAGAAAGTTAAAGCAAGACATTTATGCAGCTTATACCAATGCGGTGGTTGCTTTTAATAAATTGAATGCCAATCAAAAGGCTGTTGTAACTGCGGAGAAGGCCTATAGCTTTGCCACAAAGCGTTATGAATTAGGATTATTAGGAACCATAGAATTATTAAACAATCAAAATAATTTTTTGAGGGCAAAAGTAAATTATAAAGCTGCTCAATATGAGTATGTGTTTAGAATCAAATTACTTGAGTTTTATAAAGGAGAAGCACTTTCTCTTTAATCTTTTAAAAGCATCGTAAAATAAATAAAATGAATAAGAAAATCATTTGGGGTATCGTAGGTTTTGTAGTACTAGTTGTAGTATTAGTAGGCCTTAAAAAAGCAGGAGTTATTGGTAAAGAAGAAGGTATCGAAGTCACCGTAGAGAAGGTGGAATTAAGAACACTTACTGAGTCAGTGAATGCCAGTGGTAAAGTGTATCCCGAAATTGAAGTAAAAGTAAGTCCAGATATTTCTGGAGAGATTGTTAGCCTATTTGTAGAAGAAGGCGCGAAAGTGACTAAAGGACAAGTACTAGCTAAGATCTATGCAGACATTTACTCTTCTCAAAGAGATCAAGTTACTGCTTCTGTAAATCAGGTGAAAGCACAATACGAAAACGTAAAAGCGAATTTAAGTGGTTTAAAGAATGGTTATGAAAGTTCTAAAGCGGCTTATGAGCGTTTTAAAAAATTATTTGCAGATAAGATTGTATCAAGAGCAGAATACGAGCAAGTAGAACAAACTTATCGTTCTGCAGAATCAAGTTACAATGCAGCTAAAGAGTCTATCAAAAGTGGTGAAGCGCAAGTACAAGGTGTGAAAGCGCAATTGGCTAGAGCAGAGAAGGACTTAGCTAGAACAACCATCGTTTCTCCAATGGATGGCATCATCAGTTTGATGAATGTGAAGAAGGGCGAACGTGTGGTTGGAACCGCGCAAATGGCTGGTACAGAGATGATGCGTGTGGCTGATATGAAGAGTATAGAAGTAAGAGTGGATGTAGGTGAGAATGATATTACAAAAGTTAAATTGGGTGATACCGCATTGGTAGAAGTGGATGCGTATAACAATAGAAAATTCAAAGGCATTGTTTACAAAATTGCAAACCCTATTACTGCAGCATCTGGTATTAGTTCAGCAGCGGAAGTAGCAAACTATAAAGTGCATATTCGTTTATTAACGGATAGTTATGCAGACTTAATTCAAGAGAATGCAATCTTCCCTTTTAGACCAGGTATGACTGCGAGCGCAGACATTCAAACTAAATCTAAAGCGAATGTGATTACTGTTCCGTTAAATGCCGTTACCACAAGAGACAGTGATGGTAAAGGAAAAGATACTAAAGTGTCTAGTACGACCAATAACAATACAGAGAAAGAACCTGTAAAAGAACAAGAATTAAATGAAGTGGTTTTTGTTTTACAAAAAGACAATAAGGTGAAAATGGTGAAAGTGAAAACAGATATTCAGGACTTAAATTTTATCGAAGTCGCTGGATTGAAAGTAGGAGAACAAGTGATTACAGGACCTTATAGTATCGTTAGCAAGACATTAAAAGACGGTTCTTTAGTAAAAGTAGTTACCAAAGAAAAGTTATTTGAGGAGAAATAAGAGGATTAGATATAAATTCGACCTTTAAAAAGGGGCGCATTTAAAAAATGCGCCCCTTTTTTTATGAATTTCTTATGTTTGTACAATGGAACAAAAGCGAATTGGTATCATTGGTAGCGGAAGTTGGGCTACTGCGATTGCAAAAATTGTAACAGAGAATGGCCACCATATTACTTGGTGCCTAAGACAGCAATCCAATATTGATTATTTTGAAAAACGTAAACACAATCCGCATTATTTAAGAAATGCATATTTTGATTTACAAAAAATCAGTTTTTCAACAGATATCAAATTGGTGGTGGCAGCTTCTGATATCATTATTGTGGCCGTTCCCTCTATCCACATTGAAACAACACTTGCATCTTTAGATGAACAAGACCTTAAAGATAAGTTAATCGTTTCGGCAGTGAAAGGTGTATTGCCAGTGCATAATATTTTATTGAATGATTGGCTTGCACAAAAATTTAATTTTCCACTTTCATCTTACTTTACCCTATTAGGACCAAGCCATGCAGAGGAAGTTGCAGCTGAGCAATTGTCTTATTTGACTTTTTCTGGCTTAAATGAAATAGCAACAAGAAATATTGCAAGTTATTTTAAATCAGAGTATATCAATACCATTGTCAATATGGATGTGATAGGGGTTCAATATGCTGGTGTGGCAAAAAATATTTACGCACTTGGTGCGGGTATCGCACATGGGTTGGAATATGGAGATAATTTTTTGAGTGTATTCATTGCAAATTGTGCCAATGAAATGCAAGTATTATTGAAAGAAATTGCCATTCAGGAATCGAGTGGAGCAGCATTGATGAATCACAATGCATCTGTTTATTTAGGTGATTTGCTAGTGACTTGTTATTCTTTACATAGTAGAAATAGAACTTTTGGAAATATGATTGGTAAAGGTTACTCTGTTAGGGCTGCAGAATTAGAATTGAATATGGTGGCAGAAGGTTACAATGCAAGTAAGTGTATCCATACCATGAATCAAACTTTGAAAGTGAAACTACCTATCATGGATGCGGTGTATCAAATTTTATGGGAGGGCGCATCACCCGATCTTACTTTTAAGAATTTGGAGCAGATTCTAGTATAAAGAAATCAGAAGCAATCCCGTCTGCAAGGAATTTTGCCTCGTCTTTTAGGCAGTATTGATTTCCATTTTGATTAAATATATTTTTAGCCTCCATTGCTTTGATCATAGTAATACTATGTTCGTAAAAGTGCTTTCCGAATTTTTCTGCAATCCAGTCAAGATCAAATCCTTCCATGCGTCTTAAGCTAGTCATCATGTATTCATTGTAACGATTGGCTTCTGTGAGGATTTCAATCTCAAAATTTAATAGTCCACTTTCAAGACTCTTAATGTACAATGCATTGTTTGCAATATTCCATTGTCTTGAAATTGTATTGAATGAATGTGCCGAAGGGCCTAGTCCAAGATAGGTTTTGCCAGACCAATAATTGCTATTGTGTTGACTCCTAAAACCAGGCTTTGCAAAATTTGAAATTTCATAATGTTCCAAGCCCATGGCTTTTAACCTTGCACAAACGATTTCAAAATGCCTGGCCTGTTTTTCTGAATCTACATTTTCAATTTGTCCTTTTTCGATACTTTTCTTTAAGGCAGTTTTTTCTTCTACCGTTAATGCATAACAAGAGACATGCTTAATTTGGTAATGTTCGATCCAATCTAAGTCGGCCATCAATGCTTGGTCTGTTAAACTAGGCGTGCCATAAATTAAATCAATGCTTAAATTATGGATGCCTGCATCCTTTGCCATTTGAATTGCTGCATGCGATTGATCCACTGTGTGCGCTCTATTCATCCAGGTCAAAGCTTCAGTCTGAAAACTTTGTATGCCAGTACTTAAACGGTTGACACCTATTTTTTTCCATGCAGCTAATTTGTCTGGATGCATGTCGTCTGGGTTGGCCTCTAATGTGCATTCAATTACATCGGCTATTTCAAAATGAGCATCAATTGCTGCAAGGATTTCTTTTAATTGTGCTTCCTCAAGAAGGGAAGGCGTTCCCCCGCCAAAATAGATAGTCTCAATAGGTTCTTTGATATAACTTTTTTGAAATGCGATTTCTTGAATGAGTGCATCTACAAATGCTTGCATATCTGCCGTCTGTGTGGAAAAGTGAAAATTGCAGTAATGACAAGCTTTTTTGCAAAATGGAATATGTAAATAGATGCCTGCCATAAGTAGAATTACCAACAAAGCTAGGCATTGTTCTTTAATTCTGCATTAGTATACTTATTTTTGCAGCAGATGTTAGCCCTACTACAAAAATTTTCCTTGGCCTGCATTGGACTCTTTGTATTGTCCAGCTTTACCCTTGTGAAGCAGACAAATCAAAAAGATACTGGATTGCTTGCAACCGATACATCCTTCATCGTTCAAGATAGTTTATTGGTCAAAGATACTTTATGGGTAAAGTATATGCCAATTATTCCAAAGACATTCGTTCAAGCAGATGCTTGGTATTTACAATCTATTCCAAGAGATCCAAAAGACAGTAGTTTTAATGTAATCAAATTGTACCTCAATTTCTTTGCACAAAAAAAGAATGCATATCAATTGTACAATCAAAAAATAACATCATCCAATGCAGGAGATGTGTTATATAAAATTGAACAAAAATTTGCTTTACCAGATAAGGATATACTTTTTTATGCTGTCATTGGGTTGCTTTTTTTATACGGCTTTATCATTCAGATCGCACCACAATATATTGGTAAACTTTTTAGTCAGTTTAGTCAATCCTCATTAAGAATGATGCAAAATAGAGAACAACTTTTGCAGAATAGTTTGGCTTCATTTGTGATGAACATTGGATTTGTAATGAGCTTTTCTTTAATGGCTACATTGATCATTTTTAATGCGCATTTATTGCCCATCAATTTTTGGGAAGGATTTTTGTATATGTGTTTGTTCTTTATAGGATTGTATTTTGGCAAGTTTATTTGTTTAACGATTGCAGGGTATATTTTTAATACTGTTGAACTAGTTCAGACCTATATTTTTGTGGTTTTCATGATCAATAAGGTCTTAGGTATCTTATTGATCCCTTTCATTGGCATCTTGGCATTCGCAAAGCCCTTTTTACATCCATTTGCAATAGGGGGAGCGAGCTTCTTAATCGCTCTTTTGATCCTTTATAGGTACCTGTTTTCATTAACATCTGTTAGGAACAAATTACATGTCTCTTCCTTTCATTTTTTTCTTTACCTTTGTGCTTTCGAAATAATACCACTATTGATTCTATACAAATTGATAGTGCAATATTTTGGAGGAACTTACTAAAGTAGAAAGTTTAAAATGGCAAAAGAAATGAGTGGAGAAAAAAAGGCAATCGCAACTAAGCCCATTAAGAAAATTCTAATTTCACAAGCGAAGCCTGAAAGTGAAAAATCACCTTATTTTGATTTAGAAAGAAAGTACAATGTGTCTTTATTCTTTAAACCATTTATTGAATTAGAGCCAATTGGTGCGAAAGAATTTAGAAAAACTAAAATCGAAATAGCATCTTATTCTGCTGTTATTTTTACAAGCAAAAATGCCATCGATCATTTTTTTAGAACCTGCGATGAATTAAAGATCAATATTAGTCAGGATACAAAATATTTCTGTATTACGGAATCTGTTGCTTTGTATTTGCAAAAGTTTATCATGTACAGAAAGCGCAAAGTGTTTTTTGGCGCTGACGGGTCTAATAAAAAATTATTCGATGTATTGAATAAGCATAAAGCCAACGAACAATTTCTTTATGTATGTAGTGAGAATCAGCAAGACAATGAAATTGTCAATTGGTTAAAAGATCATGCTTGTACTTTTGACTTAGCTTATATGTATCGATCTGTAAGCAGTGATATTAAGTCCCTTTTAAATGAACATCATTTTGATATCATTTGTTTGTTTACACCTAGTGGTTTAAAAAGTCTTTATGACAATCAACCTGGCTTTGTTCAAAACGGCACTACATTGGCCGCATTTGGCTCCAATACTTGTAAGGCAATCGAAGATGCTGGATTGAATTTACATATCAAAGTCCCAAGTCCACAAGTATCTAGTATGTTCGCCGGTCTTGATCAGTTTTTAGCGCAAGGCACTAAAAAGAAATAAACTAAATTGCACTCTATGAGTGCCAATAAAAAGTTCACGAACGATTTAAGCAAGGAGACAAGTCCCTATTTATTGCAACATGCACATAATCCTGTGCAATGGAAGCCTTGGTCCGAAACATTATTTGCAACAGCAAGCGCTGTAGATAAACCTATTTTATTAAGTATTGGCTATGCCGCATGTCATTGGTGCCATGTGATGGAACGTGAAAGTTTTGAGGATGAGGTTGTAGCTGATTACATGAATACGCATTTCATCAATATCAAAGTAGACCGAGAAGAACGTCCCGATATAGATCATATTTACATGGATGCATTGCAAGCGATGACAGGATCGGGTGGATGGCCTTTGAATATTTTTTTATTACCCAATGGACAACCTTTTTATGGTGGCACTTATTTTCCGCCAAACGCCATGCAAAACCGTGCATCTTGGATGGATGTTTTAAAAGGGGTGCAGGCTGCTTTTGAAAACAATAGAGAAAAGCTAGTGGAACAAGCCACACATTTAACAACGCATCTTTTACAAAGTAATATCAAAGCACAGCAAAGTCAGTCGATTGATACGATCGCCACAAAGGAAGAATTTCAATTAATCGCGCAAAGGCTTTTACATAATGCAGATACGCAATGGGGTGGATTTGGTGTTGCGCCAAAATTTCCTCAAACATTTTCGATTCAGGTTTTATTTCGAAATTATTTTCAAAATCAAGATCAGGCATCGATTGTGCATGCCATCAGATCTGTTGATAAAATGATACAAGGAGGTATCTATGATCATGTGGGTGGTGGATTTTCAAGGTACAGTGTGGATGCGATGTGGCAGGCGCCGCATTTTGAAAAAATGTTGTATGACAATGCATTGATATTAGGTACGCTTGCGGAAGCATACCAGCTTACAAAAAAGCCTATTTACAAAGATGTCATCCATACTACATTTACTTTTTTACAAAGAGAATTATTCAATGGAGCAGGTGGTTACTATGCTGCCTTAGATGCAGATTCTGAAGGGGTGGAAGGTAAATTTTATACATGGTCCTACGACGAATTAAAAGCAGTGATTGATCCTACCATTTTTGATGAATTTGTTACCTATTACCAAATCACGCCAATTGGCAATTGGGAACATACCAATATTCTTTGGACACAACATGAGCTTGAAAAAGAATTGGAACCTGCTTGGCAAAATGCACTTAAAAAATTATTCGATACCCGCGCAGTGAGGATTCGTCCCGCATTGGATCATAAAGTAATTTTAGGTTGGAATTCGATGTTGATAGTGGGCTTTTGTAAAATCAATGCTGCCACAGGGAATGGCCTTTACAAGAAAGCGGCAATGGAGTGCATAGATTGGTTGGAAGCAAATTTATTTCAAGCGGATGAACATTATTTTTACCATAGCGTTGCAAATGGCAGACCAAAAGCGCATGCTTTTTTGGATGATTATGCCAATTTA
Source organism: Chitinophaga pinensis (assembly GCA_945877085.1). Lineage (GTDB taxonomy): Bacteria > Bacteroidota > Bacteroidia > Chitinophagales > Chitinophagaceae > Sediminibacterium > Sediminibacterium pinensis_G. The sequence goes on along the minus strand of CAMCQV010000052.1, from coordinate 3,348 downwards.
ATTCAAGCGTATATTCATTTACAAGAAATGACTGGTGATAGCGGTTATTTGTTTAAAGCAAAAGCATGGATGGACTATGTGTTGCTCCATTTTATAGATGAGGATGGCTTGTATTTTTACTACACAGCGGCTTATCAAAAAGACGTGATTATCCGAAAAAAAGAAAGTTATGATGGGGCGCAGCCAAGTGGCAATGCCTTAATTTGTTCAAGTTTATTTTATCTTGGACAGGTTTTGGATCTATCTGAATGGCGACAACAGGCTGAAAAAATGATCTATTCTATACGACCAACCTTGCTACAATATCCTGGCTCTTTTGGTTTTTGGGCCCAAAGCTTTTATCAAATGTCAACTGGGACCATCGAATTGGTTGGGGTAGGCCCAACGGTCCACGAAAGCTTAGCTGCATTGAATGCACCCTTTTTGCCCCATTCAATTCGTATGTTGAGTCAGGTTGTAGATGATCGAATCCCACTCTTAAAAGGCAAAAAATGCGTTGAAAACCAGTTTTATATATGCAAAAACAACAGTTGTTCGGCGCCAATGCCTCTTGTCGACCTGATTTTAGCAAATATCTAACAACTTATATCTTAATTTGCATTTCCAAAAACAGATGAAAATCAATTCATTCAGGTTTAAAATAGCGCATAAATAATCTGCTAATTTTACCCCTAAAATGTAATTTTTTGTAAAAAAAATCGTTTTAAACCAATATGATACCATTTTTAAAAAATAAAAGGATCAATTTCCCCGTTGCAGCCTTGAGTATTTTGATCTTATCGCTTCTTGTGCTTGCATTTGCAGACCCTAAAAAAGGTAGAGGCAGAAGCAATAGCAATCGTATAGATCCTCAGGCGGTATCCATCCCAAGTGGCTCTTTCTACATGGGCGCAAGTGACGAACAGATGGATTTATCCATGGTCAATCGTAAGAAATTAGTTTCGGTTCAAAGTTTTTGGATGGATAGAACAGAAGTAACCAACGAACAGTACAGAAGATTTGTGAGATACGTAGCTGATTCATTGAAATATTTGGCCATTTATGGCGGGGGCATTAACCAAAATGAAGACACGATTCGTGTGGATTGGGCTAGAGCAGCAAGGATCAATCAAAATAGTAAAGCGGTTTTAGAAAAATTAAATGAGCTTTTATTGAGCCCCGATAATCGCATTCAAGGAAAAATAGAGATTGATCCAAATAAATTAATTTATAAATATTCTTTTGTCGATTTAAAAGCGGCAGCTAAAGCTTCTAAGGGGCTAGAGCAATCACTAGGAGATTATTTAATCACGGTGAATCAAAATGTATATCCTGATACATTGGTTTGGATGCGTGATTTCTCTTATTCTTACAATGAACCATTGACTAGATTGTATTTTAGTCATCCTGCATACAATGAATATCCTGTGGTGGGTGTCACTTGGAAACAAGCAGTTGCATTCACACATTGGAGAACCAATAACAGCGACTATTATGCTGGTAAACCTGGCAGAGCAGATCAAAAAATTGACGGTATCTATCGCTTGCCAACAGAAGCAGAATGGGAATATGCTGCAAGAGGCAATTCAAAATCCAATGCAATGTATCCATGGGGATCTCCTTATACAAGAACCAAAGAAGGCCGTTTGTTAGCCAATTTTAAACCAGGCAGAGGGGATTATTTTGGTGGTGATGCAAAGAACGATAATATCTACACGACAAAAGTGAAAGCCTATACCGAAAATGATTTCAAATTGTATGATATGGCCGGTAATGTGGCGGAGTGGACGAGTTCAGTATTCTATGAAGGTAGCTATAACTTTTTTGGAGACTTTAGTCCAGATGTACAATACAACGCAAAAGATTCTGATCCTATTTTGATGAAAAGAAAAGTGATCAGAGGAGGTTCATGGAAAGACATTGCATACAATTGTCAAGTAAGTTCTCGCAACTATGAATACCAAGACACTGCTAAATCTTATATCGGATTTAGATGTGTCCTTTCGATGGCCCCAAGAATTAATTAAGCAAATCTGAACTATCAACAAACTTTTAATTTTTTAAATTTTCCTAATGGCAAAGACAATTTCAGAAAAAACAAATAAGATCGTAAACGTCATCATCTCTTTAGGTGCCGCTGTGGTAATCATGGGAGCGTTGGCAAAAATCATCCACTTATCTTGGGCAGACTGGGCTTTGATTGTGGGTTTAACAACAGAGGCTGGAATATTTGTCATTTATGCATTCTTGCCGCCTCCTCCAGTAGACCATGGTGGTGGTGCAATGGGTGGTGGAAAAGTAGATGCGACTGAATTGGTGCATGCTTTGAATGGCGTTCAAAAAACAGTACAAGATGTGTCAAATAATTTAGGCACCATCAATAGCTCAACTGAAGGATTAAAGAATTTGAACAACCAGTTTTTGTCAATGGGTAAGACGATGGAAGAGATGAATCATTTTTACGGAAGTTTAAAGGAGATGTCTACCTCAATGAGTTCTACAGTGCATGAAGCGGCAAGAACAAAAGAGCAAATGACTCAATTAGCAGATAACTTGACACAATTAAATCAAGTGTATAGCAGAATGATCAATGCAATGCAAGGAAAATAATAACAAAGGGTTATTGACTCAAACATTTTAATTCACTTAATAAAATATAGCGTAAATGTCGTTACCTAAAGAACCAAGGCAGAAAATGATTAACATCATGTACTTGGTGTTGACTGCGCTCTTGGCATTGAATGTATCTAGCGAAATTTTAAATGCATTCAAGACAATCGATCAAAGTTTGACGAATGCAAATGTGATTATTCAAAATAAGAATCAGGATATCTATAAATCATTGGCTGCAAAATTAAATGACCCAAAGACGGCGGAAAAAGCTGCCATCTGGGCACCTAAGGCCAATAAGGCAAAAGCAATGGCAGACGATATGTATGCCTATGTGGAATCATTGAAATTGGCTTTAAAAGAGGAAGCAGGATTAGAAATTAAAGATGGTAAGGAAACTTTTAAAGAAGATGATTTAGATGCAACAACAAGGTTGTTTTTAAATAAAAAATCTGGATTGTCTAAAGGAGAAGAACTCTTCAATAAATTAAAACAATTTAAGCAAGATTTAGCAGCGATTGATCCTTCTATTGCAAAAGACGTTATTCCAACGATGTCTTTGGATTTAGCTATTCCAACTTCAAATAATATGGCTGCGAAAGATGATTGGGCTTATGCTTATTTTAATATGACCCCAACGATTGCAGCGATTACGATATTGACCAAATTTCAAAATGATATTCGCAATTCAGAAGCACAGGTGGTTGAATATTGTCATAAAGAAATTGGTGAAGTAGAATTAGTATACGATCAATTCAA
>CAMCQV010000051.1 GCA_945877085.1 Chitinophaga pinensis | reverse complement strand
TGTTAGTTTTGTGGTATGCAAAAAATAAGAATTTTAACTTCGACTAGTTTGTTTGATGGCCATGATGCCTCTATTAATATCATGCGTCGTGTGTTGCAAGAACAGGGTGCAGAAGTGATTCATATGGGACACAATCGTTCTGCTCAAGAAATTGTAGAGGCAGCGATCGAAGAAGATGTGCAATTGATTGCAATCACCTCTTATCAAGGAGGTCATATTGAATTTTTTACCTACCTCAGAAAATTATTAGATGATGCAGGCTACCAACACATTAAAATAGTTGGTGGAGGTGGTGGTACCATTTTACCTTCCGAAGCAGACATCATTCATGCAAAAGGCATTTCAAAAATATATTTACCTAAAGATGGTCTTGCCATGGGGATCGAAGGCATGATTAAAGAAGTGATTGCGTTTGCAAATTTTCCATTAAAATCCAATCAAACAACTAAGTATCCAAAACTACCTTTTGATAAAAAAACTGATCCAAGAAAATTAGCAAGGGACATTACACTTTTACAAAACGGTACTTTAAAAATTAAGAAAGATAAAAAAGTAGTTCAAAAAAATATTCCTGTCATTGGATTAACAGGTACGGGTGGTGCAGGTAAGTCTACTGTATGTGATCGCTTGGTGCATTATTTTATACAAAGTAATCCTAACTTAAGTATTGCAGTAGTATCGGTAGATCCTACTAAGAAAAAAACAGGTGGTGCTTTATTAGGAGATAGAATTAGAATGAATGCCATCCATCATCCTAATGTGTTTATGCGTTCACTCGCAACAAGGTCTGATCATCAATCTATTTCTGGATCCTTGGATCAAGTGATTTATTTATGTAAAGCCGCAGGCTATGATGCTATTATCATTGAGACCGCAGGTGTTGGCCAAAATGATGCATCAATCGTAGATTATGTAACATTGCCAATCTATATCATGACACCAGAATTTGGCGCAGCAAGTCAATTAGAGAAAATCAATATGATTGATTTTGCACAAATTATTGGTATCAATAAATTTGATCGTGCAGGAGGATTGGATGCGATAAGAGATGTGAAAAAGCAATACGCTAGGTCGCGTCATTTGTTTGATGCAGATCATTCAAAGCTTCCTGTTTATGGAACCATTGCTTCCAAGTTCAATGATCCCGGCATGCAGCATCTTTTTAATCATATGATTCAGTTAGTGAATCAGCAACATCAATTAAAATGGAATACGATTGCAAAACCTTTAGCGTATAATTCGAATCTGGTTGCAACACCAACTATTCCATTGAATCGATTTAATTATTTAAATGAAATTGTTGAAACGATTCAAAAAAATAAAGTTTGGATTTCAGAACAAAAGCAGTTGGCTTCTCAATGGTATAGTTATGAGCAAGTGATGCAAAATCCTAAGCTTAAAAAATTACCCCTTTTAAAAGAGGAAGCAGATAAAGTGGCAGGTGCGATTGATCCTGAAGTGAAAAAATCTATTCAGACATGGGAAGCAACAAAAACAAAATACCAACAAGATGCATTGGTCTATGAAATTAGAGGTAAAAAAATACATCAACCTTTAAGTTTTAAAACAGAATCTGGGTTGAATTTACAGAAAGTGTATTTACCCAACTTTAAAGACTGGGGTGATATTGCTGAATGGCAATTAAAAGAAAATGTACCTGGGCATTATCCATATACTGCTGGGGTATTTGATTTAAAGCGAACAGGCGAGGATCCAACAAGGATGTTTGCAGGTGAGGGTGGACCAGAAAAAACCAATCAACGCTTTCATTTTTTAGCGAAGGGGCAACCTGCAACAAGATTATCTACCGCTTTTGATAGTGTGACTTTATATGGACAAGATCCTTCCAATAGAATGGACGTATTTGGGAAAATTGGCAATGCGGGTGTGAATATTGCATCGGTAGATGATATCAAGAAATTGTATTCTGGCATTAATTTAAATGACCCAACAAGTTCTGTGAGTATGACCATCAATGGTCCTGCAGCAATTATACTAGCAATGTTTTTTAATGCAGCCATTGATCAAGCTTGTGAGCAATACATTACTGAACAAAAAATGTGGCCTGCTGTCAATAAAAAATTGACTCAAATTTTTAAGAATACTTCAAGACCAGTGTACCATGATTTTGATGCGTTGAAAAAACAATCCATCCAGCACAATAGTTTGGGCTTAAAATTATTGGGTGTAAGTGGAGACCAAGTGCTTGATCCAAAAGTATATGCGACCATTAAAAAACAAGTTTTACAAAATGTTCGTGGAACATTACAAGCAGATATATTAAAAGAAGACCAAGCACAAAACACTTGTATTTTCTCAATCGATTTTGCATTAAAATTAATGGGTGATGTGCAAGCTTATTTTGTAGACCAAAAAGTAAAGAACTTTTATAGCATTTCTATTTCTGGATACCATATTGCAGAAGCTGGGGCCAATCCAATTACACAGTTGGCATTTACACTAGCCAATGGATTTACTTACATTGAATATTTCTTGAACAGAGGTTTAGAGATAGATGACTTTATTCCAAACTTTAGTTTCTTTTTTAGCAATGGGATGGATCCAGAATATGCTGTGATTGGAAGAGTCGCAAGAAGGATCTGGGCGCAAACCATGAAGCTTAAATACAAAGCGAATTCAAGGTCTCAAAAATTAAAATACCATATTCAAACAAGTGGAAGAAGTTTACACGCACAGGAGATTGATTTCAATGATATAAGGACCACGCTGCAAGCATTGTATGCCATTTATGACCAATGTAATAGTTTACACACCAATGCCTATGACGAAGCCATTACCACACCAACCAAAGAGAGCGTAAGAAGGGCCCTTGCCATCCAGTTAATCATCAACAAAGAATTAGGTACTGCTAAAGTAGAAAATGCACAGCAGGGAAGCTTCATGATGAATGAATTAACAGACTTAGTAGAAGAAGCGGTATTGCAAGAATTGGAAAGAATCAATGCAAGAGGTGGTGTATTAGGTGCGATGGAAAGAATGTATCAGCGTTCAAAGATTCAGGAAGAAAGTATGTTGTATGAAACCAGAAAACATCATGGAGAGATTCCAATCATTGGGGTGAATACTTTTATTGACGAAGCAGATCAAAATAGCAATGATCGTCGACCTGTATTTAGATCCTCTGCTGCTGAAAAGAAATTACAAATCAATAATCTTAGTCAATTTAAAAATAGAAATAAGGATCAAGCGGATCATTATTTAAAATTGTTACATCATGCAGCGGTTCAAAATGAAAATATTTTTGATCTATTGATGGAGGCGGTGAAGTATTGTAGTTTAGGAGATATTACGAACCTGCTTTACCATACAGGGGGCAAATACAGTAGGAATTTGTAATAAAGCCTTAAAATAGCCCTAAAATGATTCCAAAATTGGGCCTACCTGGTGCTAAATACATCTTAAAAACATACCTTTGCCGCATCTATTTAGATTAATTGAAAAAGCATGAAAACGGACAAAAATACGGTCATTGGGTTTGTATTATTAGCAGGGTTATTCTTTGTTTACTTTTGGTATACTAGCAAGCAGCAAAATGAAATTGCAGCCTATAAACAAAGATTTGATGATTCTGTTGCAATGGTGAAAGCCAATGCCGAAAAAGCAGCAGCATTGAACACAGTTCAATTAATTGATTCAACTAAAAAAGATGCAGTGGGCTTAGCAGTTGTTGCGGACACTTTGAAGGAGCAGATTGCTATTTTAGAGAACGAATTAATTAAAGTAGAATTTACGAATAAAGGAGGTCAGGTTGCAAATGTTACTTTAAAAAAGTATACCAATTCAAAAAAGGAATTAGTGCAATTGGGAGATAGCAGTTCTTTGTCTTATGCAGTGAATGCAGGCAACAATCAAACAGTACAAATAAACCAAGTTATATTTCCAGTATCCAATGTATCCACCGATCAGAATGGGGTACAAAAAATTGAATATGCTTGGGCTGCTCCAAATGGTAAAACGATCAAGCATCAATTTAGTTTGGCAAAAGGAAAATACAATGTGGATTGGAATATCGTGATGGATGGAGCTGACCAATTGTTGACCAACAATCAATTGAATGTTTTGTGGGATGTACATTCTTATGGACAAGAAAAGACAACGACTTACGAACGTCAAATGTCTAATATTTGTTTTTCAGAAGGGAATGAGTTCGATTATATTTCTAGCAATACCAATAAGGTGTTCGAAAAACCTGTTCAATGGGTGGGACTAGTGCAACAATTTTTTACAACGACAGTACTTTATAAGGATGGATTCAATTCAGGTAAAATTGATTGGCAGCGTAAGACAGATAGCAGCAATGGTTTAGCTACATTACAAGCGCAATTCCAAACTAAGTTGACTGGTGCCAATGCCACCATGCCATTGTCACTTTATTATGGTCCGAATGATTTTGAAATATTGAAATCACAGGCTCCAGAGATGGAGCAAATTGTGAATTTAGGAAGAGACTTATATTCATTTGTTCGTCCTATCAACAAATATATTATCATGCCAGTGTTTGATTTCTTTGCTGGCTTTGTACAAAATTACGGGTGGGTTGTATTCTTATTAACCATCTTTATTCGTTTAGTCACTTCTCCTTTGACCTATTCAAGTTTCTTGAGTACTGCCAAGATGAAAGTATTGAAGCCTGAATTAGATGAGCTTAAGAAAAAGACAGGTGATGATCAACAAGCTTTTGCTATGGAGCAGATGAAGTTATTTAGAGAAGCAGGTGTGAATCCTTTGGGAGGATGTATCCCAGCTTTACTTCAAATCCCGATCTTCTTTGCTTTGTATAGTTTCTTTAATTCAAATATCGCACTAAGGGGGCAATCCTTCTTATGGAGCCAAGACTTGTCTAGTTATGATTCTATTTATACTCTTCCTTTTTCTATTCCATTAGGATTCGGAAGCCATATTAGTTTGTTTACTTTGACTGCAGTATTGACCACTTTTATCTCTTCTATCTATAATATGTCCATGACCCCAACGCAAGACAATCCTGCGTTAAAGTATATGCCATATATTTTCCCATTCATGTTATTGTTTATCTTCAATAGCTTACCGTCTGCATTAACATGGTATTATACTGTTTCTAATATTGTGACTTTATTATTACAATTATTGATTCAAAAAGTCATCATCGATCACGATAAAATTTTAGCTACAATAGAACTTAAAAGAAAGACGCCAAAGAAAAAAAGTAACTGGCAGGAGAAATATGAACAAATGATGGAAGCACAAAAAAAAGTACAAGCTTTAAAAGATAAAACTAAAAAATAATATCCCCTAAAGAGACCTAAATTAACATTGGGTCTCTTTTTATATTAATGTATACTCATTATGCTACGATTACCCCCCATAATTGTTTGCTTCCTTAGTTGTGTCGTATTTCAATCACATGCTCAAACAAAAGTTGTTGGCGAATGTGCCATCACCTTCGATATCCAACAAATTACAAACAATGGGGATACAAGCATTGTAGGGCAAAAGCAAATTTTTATAAAAGGGAATAGCTGTAAAACTATTTTAAAGACACCAGCATTCACACAGACCCTCATATTCAATACCCAGCAAGACACAGCCATCATTTTGAAAGAGATTGGCTTGAATAAATTCCTACAATATATTTTGTATGCATCCATGCAACCTATCAACTTAGTTGCATCCAAAAAAAATGGGACAACAAGCACCTTATTAGATTATCCATGTGAAACCATCACCTTGACTTGGGCAGATGGCAATACAATGGAAGTAACTTATACCACATTGATCATACCTACTGTAACAGTATACGAGCAAGCATTTAAGGAAATCCCAGGACTCGTCATGCGTTATCAGTTGACGACTAAGGAAGGAAGTAAAATATTGTATAGCGCAAATAAAGTTGACCTAAGTCCAATTACATTGAATGTATTTGAAGTCAATAAATCGAACTACCAACAAATAAATTAAGGATGCTGAGGACTTGGTGTCTTAAACCTAGGTAAAATTACTTTGTGTCGGTAAGGGATGACATAAGTGATATTGCCCTTATTGTATTTAAGATAATTTGTTTGACCTAATCCACCATTCAAAGAAGATGAAACGGTAAGGCCTTTGTAAAGCAACCTTGATTTTAAATCATGAAATGTGCTTACTTTATGATTTAAACTACTTAAGTTTTTTAAGCTATATTTCTCGGTTGCTTTTTTTGATTCGATTGTACCAGATACTATGGTAGATGCATGTACAGTTGAGCTTACGACTGTAATGAATACGAAAGAGGTCAATATGGTTCTAAGGGTACGCACGGTTATTACGAAGTTAAAACATTATGACAATTCATCATAAATTTTTTTTTAACGATAGATTAGGTGAACTGTGCACAATAAATTGGCTCAAATTAAGCCTGAACCCGTACATTTATTAAAGTAATGAAAGCCCAATAAATGGATTTATTATATTGATTTTCAACACTTTATTAAAAAAATGTAAATAGTTGCCATGTTCAATAATGAATTTGAAGACGAAAATGGGGATATTAAAGACCTGCTTTTACGTTACCAGAACCTAAAAACTGGGAAAGCGCCTTCTTATATAGAGGAGGATGATTTCGAAAAGATTATTGCCCATTTAGATGAAAAAGACGCCATTGTTGAAGCCATAGAAGCTGCAGATATTGCCTTGTCTCAATTTCCATCTTCTGCGATATTGATGATTAAAAAAGCAGATTTATTATTAGCAACCAGAAAGTATACCGAAGCATTAGCCTTATTAAATACTGCCGCTTTATATGATCATCAAGACATGAATTTATTCATTCTAAAAACGGATGCTTATTTGGCTTTGGATCAACCTGAGGAAGCCATCGTTTTATTACAAGAGGCCTTGCATTTATTTGAAGGAGCAGAAAGAACAGAATTACTTTTTGAATTAGCAGATGTCTATGATGACCATGAAGCTTTTGATAAAGTATTTGATTGCTTACAATTGATTTTAGAAGAAGAACCAACCAATGAGGAAGCCTTGTATAAAATTTGTTTTTGGACAGATTTTACAGGACGAAACGAGGAAAGTATTGTATTGCATCAAAAAATGATTGATGAGCAACCCTATAATGCACTCGCATGGTTTAACTTGGCTGCTGCATATCAAGGGATCAAACTATTTGAGAAAGCAATAGATGCCTACCAATTTGCAATTGTCATTGACGAGAAGTTTGATTATGCATATCGCAATATGGGTGATGCCTATTTAAGAATTAGAAAATACAAAGAAGCGATTGATGCTTTGGAGAAAGTGCTAGAACTAGCTAGACCAGAAGATGTCATATACGAAGCCATTGGACATTGTTACCATCGATTAAAAAATTATGCGCAGGCAAGATTTCATTATAAAAAAGCAGCACACTTAAATCCTGAAGACAGCCGACTCTATCAAAAAATTGCTTCTACCTATATGCTAGAATCAAAATGGCAAATGGCGATTAAACAAATCGAACATGCTATTAGAATCAATAAGCATATCAATGAGTATTATATCATGATGGGGGAGTGTTATATGTATTTAGACGATTACAAAGAAGCAGCAACTTATTTTGGTATTGTTGTTAAGCATAAGCCAAAGCAAATAGCGGGCTGGGAAAGTTTTATAAAATGTTTGATTGCCAATGAGCAATACGATGCTGCTTTAGAGCAAACCGAACTAGCTTACATGTCTACACAGGGCAAAGTGATTTTTGTATACTATCGAAGCGCCATCTTATTTATGATGCATAAGCGTAAGGAAGGATTATTACAATTAGAGATGGCTTTGTCAAAGTCGGGTAAATGGTTGAATAAGCTAATTAAATTTTACCCAGAATTGATTCAAGATCCAAAAGTGGTGGAATTGATTAGTCAATACAAGAAGCCTAGATAAACTAATTATTTTAATTTATCTTTGCAAAAATAACAACATGATGAATTTTAGTTTAACACAAATACCAGAAAGAACAAAACAGCCTAGACAATACGGATTAACCATGGTCATGGATAAAGGCCTTAGCTTAAGAGATGCAGAAAGTTTTATAAGTGTTGGTGCACCGCATACGGATATTGTAAAATTAGGTTTTGGTACTTCTTTTGTGACGCCTAATTTGAGGGAAAAAATTGAATTGTATCAACATCATAATATTCCAGTTTATTTTGGTGGAACATTGTTCGAAGCTTTTGTCATCAGAAATCAGTTTGACGATTATATTGCGATGTGTAAGGATTACAAAATTGATGTGATTGAAGTAAGTGATGGCTCTATTGTAATTCCACATACCGAGAAATGTGGTTACATTGAAAAGATTTCAAAATTCGCAAAAGTATTTAGTGAAGTAGGAAGTAAAGATGCAGCACATATTATCCCTCCATACAAATGGATTGAATTAATGAGTGCAGAATTAAGTGCAGGTGCATCATATGTAATTGCAGAAGCAAGAGAAGCCGGAAACGTTGGTATATATAGAGGTTCAGGAGAGGTGAGGGAAGGTCTTGTACAAGAGATTCTGACAAAAATCCCTGCAGAAAAAATTCTTTGGGAAGCACCACAAAAAGCACAACAATTGTATTTTCTTGAATTAATAGGTTGCAATGTGAACCTTGGTAATATTGCGCCATCAGAAATTATTCCTTTAGAAGCAATGCGTATCGGACTTCGCGGAGATACCTTTGATTTATATTTAAATAAATAATTGTGCGCCAGTTTGGATTAATTGGATTTCCATTATCGCATTCTTTTTCAAAAGGATACTTTGCCAATCATTTTTCTTCAGAAAATATATTGGATGCGCATTATGAAAATTATCCAATCGAATCCATCGATTTATTTTTAGACTTATGGAAAAACAATCCAGCCTTAAAAGGATTGAATGTAACCATCCCATATAAAAAATTAGTCATCCCTTTTTTACAACATTCCTCACCTGTGGTACAATCCATACAAGCATGTAATTGTATCAAATTACACGAAGGTGCGCTGTATGGTTACAATACAGATGTGATAGGATTCGAACAATCTTTATTCCCTTACTTGCAACCGCATCATCAAAAGGCGCTCATTTTTGGAACTGGAGGCGCTGCTGCTGCAGTGGAATGGGTACTTCAAAAATTAGGTATTGCGTATCAACTAGTTTCTAGAACCGCATCGGAAGGTTGTATCACCTATGCATCACTAACCCCAGATATCATTGCAGCGCATACATTGTTGATTCATACAAGCCCTGTGGGGATGTTTCCAAATGTGGAGGAGGCGCCTAATCTGCCATATGAAGCAATCACATCAAAGCATCATTTGTATGATTTGGTTTACAATCCTTCAATAACACAATTCTTAGCAAAGGGTGCAGCACAAGGGGCTACTACACAGAATGGTTTAGAAATGTTACACTTACAAGCCGATGCAAGTTGGGAGATTTGGAATAGCGAGACGCCATTCATTCAATAAGTCTTTTATAATTTTCCTAAGAAGTCAAATAATTGTGTCACTGCTTTTTTTCGATGACTGAATGTATTCTTTTCATCCATTGTCATATTGGCAAAGCTTTTGGTAGCGCCATCGGGTACAAATATTGGATCATAGCCAAATCCATTTTCACCTTGCATATTGCTTAAAATTTGACCTTTACAAACCCCTTCAAAATAATAGGTTTGATTTTCCCAAATAAGACAAATAACCGTTCTAAATTGTGCAGTCCTATTTTCAATGCCAGTCATTTTGCTTAAAACCAGGTCGATATTGGCTTGGGAATTACTATTTTCTCCTGCATATCTAGCACTTTTTACGCCAGGAGCGCCATCGAGTGCAACAATTTCTAATCCTGTGTCTTCGCTAAAACAATTTTGATGGGTCAAATTAAAAATGGTCACAGCTTTCTCATGAGCATTGGCTTCCAATTGATCATGCGGCTCTGGGATATCAATTTCAATGCCAGCTTCTTTCAGTGGAATAATCGTAAAATTAGCGCCAACCAAGGATTGAATTTCGGCAACTTTATTTCGATTGTTTGTAGCAAAAATAAGTGTGTGCATTGCAATTATAATTTCAGTTTATAATTTAAAAATTATTTTCAACGCAGTCCATAATTTTGTCTTTTCAATTTTAGAAGCTTGGTCAATTCCTAGCATTTGTGATAAGTTATTACTAAATAATAATTGGGTTTCGCCAAGTAAAATTGGCGTATACAATTTAGTAGGTAATTTAATTTTTAATTGCGTTGGATTGATATCAAAAACCAACACCAAATCGGAAGGTACTTGTGTTAAAATTTGATGCAATGAAAAGTTTTTATTTGCAAGATTAATTAAAGCAATATCTGCAATGGTTAATTTGCATGCATTTAAAATAGAAGTTAATAAATCAAAAGCCCTTTCGTTTAAATGAACAGCATCCATGTCTTGCACTAAAACAAGGATCTTTTTTTGGTGTTCCCCCAGAAATTTGATAGGCGTAATAAGGGGCTCTTCTTCGGCTATTGCTGCATTTTCTTCTTCAACAGTTGGGGAAGCCTGTGCTTTTTTATCCACATTCGACGGGGCAACTCCTAGTACTAAGCTTTCTTTATACAGGTTCACTAATAAGCTATTTGGCAGGATGTTTTTAACTTCTTTCATAGGGTTTGGATACCGAAAATTAACTGAATTGATTGGTTTGAAAAAATAACAGTTGTATGTCTTTATTATTTTGTGTTTCTTTGTGCTTGATTTAGCATTAAAAACAAATAAAAATGAGCGCAGGAAATATCCCATTTATTGAAATGCCTAAGGAGCAATTAAGGCATTTAGATCCTCAAAATTTTTATTTTGGGAAAAGCTTTACAAACTATATGTTAGAAGCTGACTATGTAGATGGTGCATGGACCAATCCGGTCATCAAAAAATTTGAACCATTACAATTAGATCCATCCACTGCTGTATTGCATTATGGTCAATCTATATTTGAAGGAATCAAAGCATATAAAACCGCTACAGACGAAGTGGTTATTTTTAGACCAGAAGAAAATTACAAACGATTTAATACCTCTGCTGAAAGAATGCAAATGCCAACCGTTCCTGAATGGTTGTTCATCGATGGCATGAAGCAATTAATCAAAATTGAAAAAGATTGGATTCCAAAATTAGAAGACCATTCATTATACATTCGTCCATTCATGATTGCAACAGATCCTTTTATTGGTGTGCGTCCATCGGCATTGTATAAGTTCATGATTATTTTAGGTCCTGCTGGTCCGTATAATTCGGAACCAATGAAGATTTTGATCGAAAAAGATTTTACAAGAGCGACCCCAGGTGGAGTAGGTTTTGCTAAAAATGGTGGTAATTATGGAGCAAGTTTATACCCTGTTGTGTTGGCACAAAAAAAGGGGTATGACCAAGTTCTGTGGACAGACGCTTTGGAACATAAATATGTTGAGGAAGTGGGGATGATGAATGTGATGTTTGTGATTGATGGAAAAGTAATTACCCCAAGTTTGGAAAGAGGTACTGTGTTGAAAGGGGTAACAAGAGCCAGTGCAATCATCTTGTTAAGAGATATGGGGTATATAGTAGAAGAGCGCAATCTTTCTATCGAAGAAATTGTTACTGCCCATAAAGCTGGGAAGCTAGAAGAAGTATTTGGGGTAGGTACAGCTGCGGTTGTTTCATTTATTTGCAGATTAGCTGAAGGAGATTACGTGATGGATTTTGATTTATCCAATTCCACCGTGGGACCAAAGCTAAAAAAGAAGCTTAATGACATTCGTACAGGTCTTGAGGAAGACAAACATGGCTGGCTAGTGAAAATATAGTTAAATTAATGATAATCAGTATATTAACTATCAAAAACAAAGACAATCGTACGGTTTTTGGGTCTAATTGCTTTATTTTTTAAAAAATAGCAAATAACATTTTGGTAATTCGTTAACAGACATTACCTTTGCCGTCCGAATTTTTTATAAACCAAAATTGAACTAAACAGCATAATTAATGCCTACTATTCAACAATTAGTGAGAAAAGGCCGTGAGATCATCAGGGCTAAAAGTAAATCAAGAGCTTTGGATGCATGTCCTCAGCGTCGT
>CAMCQV010000050.1 GCA_945877085.1 Chitinophaga pinensis | reverse complement strand
TCTTGAAAACTTTGACTCAGTTTTGTTTTTGCACTGATATTCTCGCCATCTAGCACAGCTTTTTGTAAAGATAAACCTGTCGAAAAATTATACTTTTTTTGATTGGACCTATAGCTCATACCTCCTCCAGAATAAGTGTACTCACTATTGAACTCATTGGTTA
The DNA here is from genome assembly GCA_945877085.1 of Chitinophaga pinensis. Taxonomy (GTDB): domain Bacteria; phylum Bacteroidota; class Bacteroidia; order Chitinophagales; family Chitinophagaceae; genus Sediminibacterium; species Sediminibacterium pinensis_G. Next base: position 12,183 of record CAMCQV010000050.1, on the reverse strand, counting down.
AACGTGTGTTCAATAAATCATAGGTATCTGTTACATCGTTACGATCAAAGATTCTTCTACTAGAAGATCCAATACTTTTGCTTAAATAAGTATTGAATTCTAATAACGATTTTTTACCCAATGGTTCAGTGTAAATTAAATTTGCAGAATAGCTTGTATTTTCTCCTTTACGCGTATTTTGTTGGTCTAAAATTGAATCATTCGCAAGCGTATTATTTAAATAAGATAATTGTTCTGTAAACTGATTCCCTGTAGAATTAGAGCGATTAAAACTTTGTGTAATTGTGGACGAAATGGTGCGTCCTTTTTTAGCAAACTTTTTTCTTAATAACAAAGTACTTGCTGCATTGACTGCATCTGAAGCGCTAGAAGACATTGTGGTATTGCTATTAAGCAAGTTTCCATTTGTTAAATAGGTTTGCGTGGAGTCTTCGCTATAATTAGTGGTTTGTTGCAAACCTAAGCTTGGTGTAAACCTAAAAGAAAAATTGTCACTTACTTTATGATCGATTGTGCTTCCAAAATTTTGTTGTTTATTCCCCGCAATTGAATTGGAATTAGAAATCCTATTGAATGCATTTCCAGGTGTAAGATTTTGTGTTTTCGAGAAACTATTATTGTTTCTTGTGACATCACTCACAGAAAGATTGGCGTTGAATTCAGTTTTTTTATCATTGAATATATTAGAATAGTTCCCACCTATAGAATACGTATCTGCAATACCTTGTGCATTCGCATCCGTCTCACCAGAGCCACCGCTAAAATTAATGGTTACACCTCCGCCGGCACCAGGTCTTCCTCCACCACCGCCAGAAAAATTAATAATGTTTCGGCCCGAAAAATTTTGTCTGTTGGTATTGTTCGCACCTCCAATGGCAGAAAATTGTTCGTCATTATTAATGACATTGATATTGCCTTGTGCATCAAACACACTTGGCGTTCCAGCACCGCCATTCAATTTTCCAAAAGTAGATTTGTTGCGATCTTTTTTTAATTTTAAATTAATCGCTGTTTCTTCTGAACCATCATCAATACCTGTGAACATGGCTTGGTCAGACTTACGATCGTATACCTGAATTTTATCTACCGCATCGGCAGGTAAATTTTTAGTAGCCATCACTGGATCGCCTGTAAAAAATTCTTTTCCATTCACAAAAACCTTAGTCACTTTTTTTCCATTGACTGTGATGCCACCTGCTTTATCCACTTCCATGCCTGGCATCTTTTTTAATAAATCTTCCACCACTGCATTTGGAGCAGTCTTAAAATTTTCTGAATTGAACTCCACTGAATCTCCATTGATCACAACAGGTGGTCTACGCGCTGTCACGGTCACCGTACTCATACTATTCACATCGTTCATATAAATCAAACCCATCTCCACAGTTTTATCTGTTCCAGTTAAAACAGGTACCCATTTTGGGACATAGCCTACATAGGAAACAGAAATCAAGTAATTTCCAGGTGCCACATTTTTGAAATTAAAGACCCCAGCCTCATTCGTTCTTGAAAAACTAACCAATGAAGAGTCTTTTGCATAAACCAATGAAACGGTTGCTGAATTAAGGGCTCTATTTGCAATACTATCCTTTAAACTACCCTGAATGGTTAAATTTTGAGCAAATCCAACATAACTAATTAATAATAAGCAAATTATAAAAATAAATTGCCCCAATTTTTGTTTATTCATAATACAAATATACGACTAGTTAAGGCATGATGGTCAATTTCTACCTAAGTTTTTAGTTAAAATTATTCAAATATTTGATGAACGGCTATCTGCAATGGTTTCATTTTTTTTCGAGAACTATTGGATTGATGTAACTTTCAAAAAATAATCAATATGAGAATAATTACTTTGACGCTATTCATGGCGCTTGGTTTAATCAGTTCACAAGCACAGGACAAGAAAAGTCCAAAAAAAGACAGCACTGTTTTTAGTCAATTTAAAGGCTTGCCGTTAAAAGCAACAAGATCATTTGACTTTTCGACCAACGAAGGTACATGGACTTCACTAGCTGTTAGCCCAGATGGTAAAACTATTTTATTTGATTTAATGGGTGATATATATAGTATTCCAATGGAAGGCGGAAAAGCAACTGCAATCACCAAGGGCATGGCTTACGATAACCATCCAAGTTATAGCCCTGATGGAAAACGCATTTTATTTTTATCTGACCGCTCTGGTGCAGAAAATATTTGGTACATAGATATAGAGAAAAAAGATACCCTTGCATTAACTGAGGAACAAAACAATAATTTTCCAGGTGCAGTCTATACACCAGATGGAAATTATATCGTGTATACAAAAGGGCGTCGTAATACTAAATTGTATTTGATGCATAAGAATGGTGGAGCAGGTACTAGTTTGATTGATGCACCTGCTACTTTAAAAACAATTGATCCTGCAGTGAGTGCAGACGGTCGTTATATTTATTACAGTGCACGTAATGGTGCCTGGAACTACAATGCCATGTTGCCGCAATATAGTATTGGTGTATATGATAGAGAAAAAGGAACAACCAGAACCATTGCTTCTAGATACGGATCGGCTTTTACACCGGTATTGTCTAAGGATGGAAAATGGTTGGTGTATGGATCTCGTTACGAAGATAAAACTGGATTGGTAAAAAGAAATTTAGCAACAGGTGAAGAAGCTTGGTTGGCTTATCCTGTTCAAAGAGACGATCAAGAATCTATTGCTGTATTAGGTGTATTACCAACAATGAGTTTCACACCAGATAGCAAATATTTATTAGCTTCTTACGGCGGAAAAATAAATAAGATTGATATTGAAACTGCAGCTCAAACTGCGATTCCATATACAGTGGATGCAAAAATTGAAATGGGCCCAGAAGTGTTATTTAAATATCCTATCAAGGATACAGTTGCTACAATGGCGACTCAAATTAGAGATGCGGTGCCTTCTCCAAACGGAAAACAATTGGCATTTACAGTGTTGAATAGATTGTACGTGATGGATTATCCAAATGGTACACCTAAGCGTTTGACGAAAAATGATTTCACCGAAGCGCAACCAGTTTGGAATCCTGCTGGCAATGGTATTTATTTTACCACTTGGAATCCCGATGGTGGTGCAATTCGTTTTATTGATTTAAATAATAATACAGAAAAAATTATCTCAAAAGAAAATGCTTTGTACCAAGGTTTGGCAATTGATCCAACAGGTAAAAAATTAGTTTTCAATAAAACCAACGCACAAAAATTCAAGGACGCCATTGAGCCTAGCTACGATGATGCAGAAGATGAATTGGCTTGGATTGATTTGACCTCTGGCAATGAAAAATTGATTGACAAGGCAAATGGAAGATACAATCCACATTTTGCTTTGAACGATGATCGTATTTATTTAAACAATCGTGGTAGGTTGATTTCTATTCAGTGGGATGGCGGTGATGAAAAAGAAATTGCAAAAATTTCTGGTATTACCACTTTCGGAAGTGTTCCTGAGCATCGTGGTAAACCTATGGCCGATCCTTGTGTGATTCCAGAAGTGATGGACGAAGATGATGCTGCTAAAGAAAACAATCCTCCATCTAGTGCGAACAATATTTTATTATCACCTAAGGGATCTGCAGCAATTGCACAGGTGAACAATAATATCTATTTTGTTACACTTCCAAAATCTGGCAAATCAGTTTCTATTTCTGTTGCGGATGCTAAAAATGCTGCATTCCCAAGTAAGTTGTTAACTGAAATTGGTGGAGAATTTCCTAGCTGGCAAGCAGATGGCAAAACCATTCATTGGAGTTTAGGTGCAGCACATTTTACGTATGATGTTGATGCTGCTTATGCATTTGACGATAGCTTAGCTGCTGCAAAAAAATTAGAAGCTGCTGTTAAAAAAGATACGACAAAAAAAGACAGCACCGCAATTGCTAAAAAAGACGATAAAAAAGAAGTACCAAAATATAAAGCGAGTGAGACTTGGGTAAAAGTGTATTTTGAAAATGATATGCCTTCAACTACAGTATTATTAACCAATGCGAGAATCATTACAATGAATGGAGATCAAGTGATTAACAACGGTGATATCTTAATTGTAAAAAATAGAATTCAAGCAGTTGGAAAATCTGGATCACTCAAAGTACCTGCTAGTGCAAAACGTGTGAACCTTGCAGGTAAAACTGTGGTACCAGGGTTTATAGATACACATTCTCATATGTGGCCTAGCTGGGGCATTCACAAAAATCAAGTATGGATTTACGCAGCTAATTTAGCGTATGGTGTGACGACAACACGTGACCCACAAACTGCCACTACAGATGTATTAACCTATAGCGACTTAGTAGAAGCAGGTAAAATGGTAGGACCAAGAGTTTATTCAACTGGACCTGGTGTGGGTTATTGGTCGTATAATTTAAAAGACTCTGCACAAGCAGAATCTGTATTAGCGCAATACAGTAAGTATTACAATACCAAGTACATTAAAATGTATTTAGTAGGTAACCGTAAGCATAGACAATGGGTGATTCAAGCTGCTAAAAATCAAAAATTAATGCCTACGACAGAAGGTGGCTTAGATTTTAAATTAAATATGACGAATTTGTTGGATGGTTATCCTGGTCATGAACACTCTTTACCAATTTATCCTTTGTACAATGATGTGGTGAAAACAATAGCTAATTCTAAAATGGCAGTGACACCAACTTTATTGGTTTCTTATGGAGGACCTTGGGCAGAGAATTATTTTTACGAAACCGAAAATGTATATGGTGATGCTAAAATGCAATACTATACGCCATACGAGGAATTAGCAAGTAAGTCAAGACGTCGTGCTACTTGGTTCTTACCAGAAGAGCATGTGTTTCAAAAACACGCTAAAAGTATGAAGCAGATTGTTGAAGCAGGTGGACTTGCAGGTGTAGGTAGCCATGGTCAATTACAAGGCTTGGGTTACCATTGGGAATTATGGTCTATGCAATCTGGCGGTATGCGCAATTTAGATGCTTTGAAAACAGCCACTATCTTGGGCGCAGAAAGTTTAGGATTGGATAAAGACTTAGGAAGTATCAGTGCAGGTAAATTAGCAGACTTAATTATTCTAAATAAGAATCCATTAGAAGACATCAAAAACACCAATAGTATCCAGTATGTAATGAAAAATGGTCGTCTTTACAATGGTGCTAATTTAGATGAGTTAGTGACAGGTAATTCTAAAGTAGATCGCAAAGAATACTTGGATAAAAAACCAATCAAAAACACAAAGGTAGAAGACTAATAGCTATGCAACATTCAAGAAGAAAATTTATACAAAATACAGGGATCGCCTTATTAGGTATTGGTATGACCCCAAGTACTTTGTGGTCAAAAAATATAAGTGCCGATGCAAAGACCCTAATTGGCATTCAATTGTATGCAGTGCGTGATAATATGTTTAAAGATCCATTGGGTACTTTAAAAGCATTGTCAAAAATGGGTTACCAATATGTGGAACATGCTAATTATGTCAACAGAAAATTATATGGTTATACTCCAATTGAGTTTAAAAAAATATTAGACGACCTTGGTATGAAAATGCCAAGTGGTCATACTTCATTAAATGCAGGCCATTGGGATAATCAAAAAAAGGCATTTACAGATGCTTGGAAATACACTATCGACGATGCGGTAACACTTGGACAAGATTATGTGATAAGTCCTTGGATCGATGAAAAAGTACGAACCTCTTATGATGCATTGATGCATCAGTTAGATCAATTTAATTTATCTGGGGAATTATGTCAAGAATCAGGTATGCAATTTGGATACCATAACCACAATTTTGAATTTATTGAAAAAGTGAATGGCCAATTGATCTATGATATCATCCTAAAAGAAACCGATCCAGAACTAGTGATCCATCAATTGGATTTTGGTAATATGTTTGGCATTGGTGCGAGGGGGATGGATTGGATCAAAAAATATCCAGGTCGTTTTGTTTCAGTACATGTAAAGGATGAAATTAAAGTTCCAATTGGTGAAATGAACGACCAGCATGACAGTACCCTTTTAGGCAATGGCTTAGTGGATCCAAAAGCAGTATGCTTATTAGCTAAAGCAATTGGTGGCACAAATCAGTTTATCATAGAACAAGAATCTTATCAAGGCATTGCGCCACTTGAATGTGCTAGAATTAATCTGGAAAGAATTAAAACATGGGGATTGGTATAATTTAAAAATCGTCGTATGAAAAAAATAATATTACTAAGTAGCTTGGTATGGACTGCTATTGCTGTTATTGCACAAAAACCAACTAGTGCTGAACTTGTAAGATGGAATCAATATGCCAAACAAACGACCATCATACGTGACGAATGGGATATCCCGCATATTTATGGAAAAACGGATGCTGATGCAGTATTTGGATTAATGTATGCGCAATGCGAGGAAAATTTTCCGCAGATAGAAAAGAATTTTTTAGAAATGCTAGGGCGACGTGCGGAAATGGAAGGACCTAAAGTCATTTATGAAGATCTAATGATGCAACTCATCCAAGATAGTGCAGAGGCCGTAAAAGATTTTGAAAGAAGTCCAATTTGGTTTAAGCAATTATTAATTGCGCATGCCGATGGTATCAATTATTACTTATCAAAACACCCTGAGGTAAAACCAGTGGTACTTAAAAAATTTAAGCCATGGTACCATTTGATGTGGACAGACGGAAGTGTTTCTCCAACAAAATCTGCTGGCATCACGGAAAAACATGTTGAAGCTTTTTATGGTCAACAATTATATTCCAATCAAAATGCAGTCGGTATTAATACCAATCTGCCTGTTCAAAAATCAATTTTTGAACAGACCAACTATGACATGGAAGACAAGACCCTAAGAGGCTCTAATGGTTTTGCGATTGCGCCAAGCCATAGCAAAACAGGGAATGCAATGTTGTATATCAATCCTCATGTGCCTTTTTATTTTAGATCAGAAATGCATATGGTAAGTGAGCAAGGACTAAATGCATACGGCGCAGTGACATGGGGACAGTTCTTTATTTATCAAGGCTTTAATGAAAATTGTGGTTGGATGCATACAAGTGGCTATGCAGATGTAGCAGATGTTTATGAAGAACAAACAGAAAGCATAAACAATGAATTGTTTTATACCTATGAAAAAGAAAAAAAGAAAGTTGGACAAAGAAATATCAATATTCAATATCTAGAAAATGACATTCTAAAATCAAAATCCTTTGATACATATTTCACCCACCATGGACCGATTATGGGCATGGAAAAAGGAAAATGGTTAAGCTTACAAGAAAACAATCGTTCTTTAGATGCATTGATGGAATGTTGGACAAGAACAAAATCAAAAAGCTTAGCAGACTATACAAAAGCAATGGAACTAGTGGCCAATAATAGCAACAACACCGTGTATGCAGATGCTGCAGGTAATATCGCTTACTGGCATGGTAATTTTATACCAAAACGTAATCCAAATTTTGATTACACAATGCCTGTTGATGGCTCTATTAAATCAACCGACTGGCAAGACATTCATCCTTTAAACGAGATTGTACAAAGCATCAATCCTTCCAATGGGTGGTTGCAAAATTGTAACGCTACCCCATTTACAGTAGCAGGTGATCAAAGTCCAAAAGCAGCTAACTATCCTGCTTATATGGCACCAGACGGAGAAAACGGAAGGGGGCTCAATGCAGTAGCCTTATTGTCTAAAATTGATAAAATTAATTTGGACGAACTCATTGCTTTAGGCTACAATAAAAAATTAAGCGCTTTCGATATTTTATTGCCTCGTTTTATACAAGCAGCAAAAGGAGCAGATCTTGCACCTAGAACCAAAAAGGCAATTGACTATTTAGCCAACTGGGATCATGTTGCTGACACCAATTCTATTGCAACAAGCATTGCAATAGAGTGGGCTACAAAATGGGGTGCGACCATTCCTCCTGCAAACACAGAGGAAGCTGGAACACAAATTGTAGTTAAATACAATCGTATGGACCAAGAGGTTGCTTTTGAAACTAAAATCAAATTATTAGAAGCCACTTTAGATCAATTCGAAAAATGGTATGGTGGATGGGAGATTACTTGGGGCACCATAAATCGTTTTCAAAGAGTGGCATCAGGTGCTAGCTTCGATGACAACCAATTTAGCTTAGCTGTCAATCAAGCCTCTTCTAAATGGGGCTCACTACCTTCTTTTGAAAGTAGACGCTATCCAAATACCAACAAGCGATACGGCTATACTGGCAATAGCTTTGTTGCTGCAGTTGAGTTTGGTAAAAGACTGAATGCAAAAACAATTATCACAGGTGGACAAAGCAGGTTTGCTGAAAGCAAAAATTTTTCAGATCAAGCCTATGGTTTTGTGCACGGACAGTTTAAAACCATCCACTACTATAAAGAAGATGTTTTGGCTAACAAAAAACTAGCATACCAACCTGGGTTAGAAAGATAGTGTTCATAGAGCTTAGTGATTAAAGCAATTTTAACTAAGCCTGCTACATTTTTTACGCCAAGAGTTTGCATGAGTCTAGTCCTATGACCTTCGATGGTTCTTTTGCTATGGTTCAATTCTGCAGCAATTTGTTTACTTGAAGCTTCTTCGCAAATACGAATTAGGATATATTTATCATATAAGCATAGCGCGTTTACACGTTCTATTAAATTAATTTTATCCATGACCTGTGTGAGTTGTAAAACCCGCTCAGCAGTATCTTGACAAAAAAAGACCTTATGTTGACAAGCCATTTCTACCGCTTTATTCCACTCAAGGCTAGACATATTTCTAGAAACAATGACATCTACTTCGAGTTCAATTAATTGATAAAGTACAAAATCGGGGGTGTCCTTATTCAACAAAATAATACATGGAAAAACTTGTTGGAGTGCTTTGATTTTCTTTTTCACAGCTTGTGAATCAAAATCAAACATAGCACAATCAATGATCAACAATCCTTGGGATAAGCCAAAATTGAAGCTGTTCACTTCTTCTAAGGAGTTTAGTATGCGATACCCATTACACATTGGATGCGCTTTTACCAGTTGGCCACAGCCCATGGCATAAATGGCTTGTTGGTCACAAATAATTACTTGTCTCTGTTCTTGTTGGGTAGAATACTTTTTTTGCATCTATAAAAAAACAAAAGATCAAGCTGATGCAGACATAATCAAATCGATTTTATATTAATGGATAATTTTTATAAGGTAAAAAACCCTTCAAAAAATATCTAATCACCTAGTTTAATACCATAGTCGATAGAATTTACTCAGATTGGTGTAAATTGCAGCATGCAGTTTGAAAAATCAATTACACTCGCCACTTTCTCTCCATTATGGTGGGAGAGTATTTTATGGATTGGAGGAAGCATCTTTTTATTGATTCAATTGCCTAAATACCTAAAAAATATTCAAATCAAACATTACGATTTTTTTATTGCCATTTTATTGATTGTGAATTTAGGGATTGAGCAATTTTATAATTTTTATACTGGCTCATGGAATATTCAACAAAATATCCCTGCACATTTATGTAGCATTAGTACTTTCTTATGCATCATCTACTTATTTACTAAAAATCAATTATTAGGTGAGTTTGTTTATTACTGGGGATTGTTAGGCGGGATTCATGCCTTACTTACACCAGAATTTAACAATGGTATAAAGGGCTATAATTTTTATAGCTATTTTATTGAGCATGCTGGTTTATTATTGGTCGTGCTGTATAGCATCATACACAATGGGTTTGCGCCTCGCCCAAAATCTTGGTTGGTTATTTTTGGTTACTCTCAATTAGTGGTCTTATCTGTGGGTATCCTCAACTATGTTATTGGAACTAACTATATGTTTTTAAGGGAGCCTCCATCCGCCAATAATCCATTCATCATTGGCACATGGCCTTTTTACCTCATTTGTTTTGAAGTAGCTGCCATCGCGCATTTCTGGTTATTCTATTTACCCTTTGCAAGAAAAAGAAAATTAGCCAACTCAGTAGTTTCTTAATTGAAAATATAAAAAGCTATTGATTTAATTTACAAAATGCTTCTTATAGCTCTTCTATTCTTTTTGCTTTATCGTCAATCACCAAATCAAAATTTGGTTTTACTGCGCCACCGTTTGGACAATATCCGGTAATTAAGTCATTGAACTTACAACCCCATTTTGTCAACTGTTCTAAAGTTAAAGGTCTTAAATCTCTTTTTGAGCTTTCTCCTCTTCCAGTCCAATAAGTGATATGCCAACCTTCATCATATAATTGATTGATCTTAGCAATATTATCAAAATTAGGCTCCGCTAGTTCGTACACTCTTTTATCAGAATAGAAACAAATGGTTTCATCTATATCAATTAACGCTTTCTTTGAACCGAATCTTTTTGACTCTATCATATTTGTATTTTTATTTTTTACAATCTTGCAGTGACAATGGAACGATCTAAAAACGCCTTCGTATCATATACAATAGCGTCTGGACTTGTTTTTAATGTAGCATAATCGAGTACTTTGAAAAAATCATGCGCCACTGCTAATAAAATCACATCGTATTGTTTGAATGCGGTAATCAACGATACTTGGTATTTTTGGAATACTTCCATCGCATTGGCATAAGGATCAAAAGCCGAAACATCAGCCCCTTCTTTTTTGAGTTGATGGATGATATCAAACACTTTTGAATTTCTAAAATCAGGACAATTTTCTTTAAACGTCACACCAAGTACCAACACTTTTGCACCTTGAATTTTCTTTCCAGTTTCTGCTAGTAATTGTATCAGTTTATTACTTACAAAACTACTCATCTGATCATTGACATCACGCCCCGACAATATCACTTGTGGGTGATAGCCAACAGTCTTAGCTTTATGTGCTAAATAATAAGGATCCACTCCAATACAATGTCCGCCAACTAAGCCGGGCTTAAATGGTAAAAAATTCCATTTAGTACTTGCAGCAGCTAGCACTTCGTGGGTATCGATGCCCAACTTATCAAAAATCAATGCCAGCTCATTGACAAAAGAAATATTAATATCCCGCTGTGCATTTTCAATAGACTTGGCCGCTTCTGCTACTTTAATAGATGGAGCAAGATAGGTGCCAGCGGTAATGATACTTGCATACAGCTGATCGATATGCTTTGCTATTGCGGGTGTAGAACCCGAAGTTATTTTTTGAATCTTTGTTAAAGTATTCACCTTATCGCCTGGGTTGATTCTCTCTGGAGAATAACCACAATAAAAATCTACATTAAATTTAAGTCCTGAATTTTTTTCAAGTACCGGAATACAATCCTCTTCGGTACAACCAGGATACACGGTACTTTCATAAACTACGATATCTCCTTTTTTTAATACAGTCGCAATTTGTGTACTAGCATATAATAAGGAACTCAAGTCTGGACTTTTATCTGCATTTACCGGTGTAGGCACTGTAACAATGAATAGGGTTGCATTTGCAATCTTGGCTAGTTCATTGGTTAGGATCAAATTACTAGCATTATGAATAGCTTCTGCATCCGTTTCTAATGTAGTATCCTCTCCCTTTTTTAATGCATCCACCCTTGCTTTATCCAAGTCATAGCCAATCACCTGATAGTGTTTAGAAAATGCTAAAGCCAAGGGCAAGCCAACATAACCTAGTCCGATAACGGCAATAATGGGGGGATTGGATGGAGTTAACTGTTGCATTTGCCACCAAAGTTAATGGAGCGCTTAATGCTGTCCATATTTTTTTTCGCCCGCAGGAATGGCAATACTTAGTCTATTTTGTGGAGGTGGAAGTGGACATGTGGCAAATTCAGTAAATGCACATGGCGGATTATAGGCCTTATTAAAGTCGATATAGGTAAACCCTTCGATATCTGGCCTATCTAGTTCTATAAATCTACCCGACCCATAAGTTGTTTTACCAGAAGTCGCGTCTGCAAATGCCACGAATAACCTAATCCCGCCCTCGTCGATGGCATCCAATCGATAGGTTTTACCCTCAATGTCAAATACCAATTGACCCCCATGTTTTTGAGCTGTATTTTGGCCCAATACATTCATGATCATCAAAGGATTTTGATTCTGAGGAATCACTTTTGCTTTAATACGCCATTTTGCATCTACAGAAAATCTGTCAATACCTTTAAATTCCAATAAAGTTTTTGCTTTTAGATTTCTAAATCTAACGCCCACTTTGTCTTCTCTTTGAATCACGATCCAAGCAAAATCTTTCCAACGACTG
>CAMCQV010000049.1 GCA_945877085.1 Chitinophaga pinensis | reverse complement strand
TCCACCACGTTGATACCCCATGCAATGACAAACCACATAATGGAGTAGTCCCTGTTTTTTCTAAAAATATTTCGGTAACTCTGTAATGATCCTGCAGTTAAATTCTTTAAGGTTGGATCAATCTTAATCACATTTGAATTGTCTCCATTTGCTTCTTGAATTCTTGCTTCATAAGCAAATTTTGTTTTTGTATATAAATCGTTATTGTACACATAAGTGGCAACAGGCACAGCAAGTACCCCGTATACCAATGGAATTTTCCAATATTGTTTATTATATGCTTGACCTAATCCAGGTAAGATGGCAGATCTTTTGGTTGCTTTTTTTGGGGAATGTTGTAGATGGATGATAGTGCTATCTTGCGCCCACAAGGTTTGTTGTAGACACAACAAAAACAATATGGTAAGGAAGCTTTTCATCTAACTGATTGTTACTTGCATTGCTTCAAGGATCTTATTTAAAGCATTTAAATCATTGTAGCTAATGGTAATTTTACCAGATCCATTTTTTTGATGCTGTAATTGTACATGGGTACCAAAATGGTCCTTCAATTTATTTTCCAATCTTTGGTAAACAGGCGAAAGCTGATTTGCTTGAGCTGCATTTGATGTATTTTTTGATCCAGGTGTTGGTGTTAAATTTTTGATCAAAGCTTCTGTTTGACGAACAGTCAATCCTTTTTCAATAATTTCTTTTAATAGGAACAGTTGCTTATCTACCTCTTTCCCAATTAATAATTTCGCCAAACTCACACTCAAGCTTCCGTTTCTGAGTGCTGCTTGAATAGCAGGTGGTAATTCTAATAAGCGGATATAGTTGGACACAGTAGAACGGTCTTTACCCATGCGCTCTGCTACTTGTTCTTGGGTATAGTTGAGTTCGTCCATCATCCTTTGGTAACTCAAAGCCACTTCGATCTCATTAAGATCAACTCTCTGTAAGTTCTCTAATAATGCTAGCTCTAATAATTCTTTATCGTTACCTAATCTGATATAAGCAGGTACATCTGTTAATCCAGCAATTTTTGCAGCACGGATTCTTCTTTCTCCTGCAATCAATTGGAATTTTCCATTGGTTAATTGCGCCACTGTAATAGGTTGGATCAAGTCATGCATCTTCAAAGACTGAGCCAATTCTTGTAAAGCCTTTTCGTCAAAATCTTTTCTTGGATTCTTAGGATTGACAATAATATTTGTCAATGCAATTCTATTGATCGCTATCGCTTTTTCGATGGCAGCAGGTTGAACCTTGCCTGCAGGATTTTTAAAATCTGCATCCATATTCTGCAATAAAGAACGTAGCCCTTTACCAATTAAATCTTTATTAGGTGTGCTTTTACTCATAGTACTAATCTATTATTCGCTCGGCATTACTCATTTTAGTCATGCCATTTTTCTGTAAAATTTCTTTCGCTAAATTTAAATAGTTCACGGTACCCTTACTATCTGCATCATATAAAATAACTGGCTTGCCCACACTTGGTGCTTCGCTCAATCTTGTGTTACGATGTATAATTGTAGAGAAGACCATTTCATCAAAATGCTTTCGCACTTCGCTCACTACCTGATTGCTCAATCTAAGTCGACCATCGTACATAGTCATCAAGATACCTTCTATTTGTAATTCTGGATTGAGTCTACTTTGAACTATTTTAATGGTGTTCAATAATTTTCCTAAGCCCTCCAATGCAAAGAACTCACATTGAACAGGTACTATTACACTATTGGATGCTACTAATGCATTCACTGTGATTAATCCCAAAGAAGGCAAGCAGTCAATGATGATAAAATCATATTGGTCGTCTATAGCTGCGATTAAATTTTTTAAAACATTTTCTCTATTCGGGAAATTCACCAATTCGATTTCTGCACCTACTAAGTCTATGTGAGAAGGGATAAGATCTAGATGTGGAATTTCTGTTTTCAAAACCACATCTGACAATGGAGTACCATTGATCATTGCATCATAAAGGCTAGTTGTGATATTATGGAGGTCAAAACCTACCCCAGTGGTACTATTTGCTTGAGGATCAGCGTCAATTAACAATGTTCTGTATTCTAAAACAGCTAAACTTGCAGCAATATTGATTGCCGAAGTGGTTTTACCCACGCCCCCTTTTTGATTTGCGATACCAATAATTCTTGCCATATAAAAAGCCTCCTTAATTTGCTCCAAAAATACGGCATAAATAGCAACAATTAGGCTTAATTTTACGCCTTAATCCGAACTATGAAGAACCCAGTTTTTTTATTCGTCCTTATTACTTTCTTGATTTTGATCGATTTTTACATCTTCCATGTAATAAAAAGCATGCTCAATGGAGCAAGTGTTGGAATAAAAGCAGCCGTAACTTATGGTTATTGGTTTTTGTGTATCGCTAGTTTGGGGGCTTTTTTGTTATTCCCTTTTATTGTGAATCCCTATTTTAGACAATATATTTTTTCGATTGGGATTGGGTGGGTGATTGCCCAAATAACCCTGGTTTTATTCTTTCTGGTGGATGACGTCAGAAGAGGCGCTTTCTGGACTATCGGGCAGGTGGCTTCTACAGCTGGTGCAAAATTTATGAATACAGAACAGGGGATCCCTAGATCCGCATTTTTAAATTGGCTTGGCGTAGGTATTTCATCTTCCTTATTTTTTTCGTTATTGTATGGCTTTGGCAATAAATACAAATACCAATTACTGCATAAAAAAGTGGCCATTAAAAATTTGCCCGCTGCATTCAAGGGCTTTAAAATTATTCATATAAGTGATATCCATAGTGGTAGTTTAAAAGAAAAAGAAGCCGTACAAAAAGGGATTGATTTAATTCAAAAACAAGGAGCAGACTTAATTCTATTTACTGGGGATTTGGTAAATGATAAAGCAACAGAAATGAAGGATTGGAGCCCCATCTTTGGTCAATTGTCTGCACCAAAAGGAGTATTTAGTACTTTAGGCAACCATGATTATGGAGATTATGTACAATGGCCATCCAAAGAAGCGAAAGTCGCAAATTTAGAGGCTTTGAAAGGGGTGCATGCTTCAATGGGATGGAAATTATTAATGAACGAACATGTCACTATTGAAAAGGATGGAGCAAAAATAAAATTAGTGGGTATCGAAAACTGGGGTGCAAAAGCGAGGTTCCCTAAATACGGGCAATTGAATAAAGCATTAGAAGGAGTTGATCCAAATGATGTCATTGTATTAATGAGTCATGATCCAAGTCATTGGGAGGCTCAAGTGATTCCTGAATATCCTCAAGTCGATCTGATGTTATCTGGCCATACACATGGTATGCAGTTTGGTCTAGAAAATCCTTATTTCAAATGGAGCCCTGTACAATGGGTCTATAAACAATGGGCTGGATTGTACCAACAAGGTGATCAAAAATTATACGTGAACAGAGGTTTCGGATTTTTAGGTTATCCAGGCAGGGTAGGGATTATGCCAGAAATCACCTTATTGGAATTGGTTTAATACTTCTTCTATGTAACAAAATTTAAATTTATACGTTCTATAGATATTGCTATACAGGTATACTGCATGGATCAACTTTAAAAAAAAACAGGATGAAAAAATATATACTACTTGCCACTGTTTTTATTGCTTTTGCTGCTAAAGCACAGGAAAAAGTAAATATTGGTATTAAAGTGGGTCAAAATTTGACTAGTGTAAACTCGGTAGCTGTTGACCGACATACGGCATCCTATCATGGAGGAGTTACTTTTCAAATAGGACTTACAGATAAAATTAGTTTGGTGCCAGAAGTATTGCTTTCTCAAACTAAATTAGTGACCAACCCTAATATCATGGACGTATTAGGAGATCAAAGATACAATCCTGAAACTTATCATTTGAGCTACATGATGGTTCCATTATTGGTTCAAGTAAAACCTTTCTCATCCTTGCTTTTGCAAGCAGGGCCGCAATATGGCATTTTAATAGACCAAAAAAAGGATGGTATTGAAAATGCGCAATTGGCTTTTAAAGAAGGTGAGTTTTCCTTTGTTGGGGGTGCAAAAGTGAACCTTGGTGGCTTTTTTGTTTACGGTAGATATGTGATTGGCCTACAAGATATCAGCGCATTGCAAGATCAAGCAAAATGGAAAACAAGACAATGGCAACTTGGTATTGGGATGAGTCTATTTGGCCTTTAATGCTTGCTTGAAATCAATGATGAATTGATTTAATTTTTGTTGCTCAACAATTTGTTGTTCAATAAAACTATTGTCTTTTAAGTCACCCACAATGGCGTCCATTTCGGCTTGGTTTTCGTACACCATTTTCCTAAATGGATTGGTATAATCTTTTTCTCTGGAGCTTTTTATCTTTTGTGTCACTTCTTCTTTTATGGCTTGATAACGATCTAACCATTCATTCATTTTTTTATTGCTCAACCCACTAATAGACACCCCTTCGATTAATTCTAGGCAATACAAAGCATGTGTATTCTTTTTGTCTAAATATTTTTCGGTCTGTGTTTGATAAAAAGCATGCACTTCATGCCAGCTATTTAATTTGTCGGTTTTAATATGCTGTAGCAGCGTTTGAACAGATTTAGTTGGAATCAGCTGACCACCAATATTGCTCCATTCAATAGCTGCGCCACTTGTTTTGATGGCTTTAAGCTTAGTAGGCAGATTCTTTAATCCATTATGGGTGAGTTTGATCATCAATTGATCCATGCCATACATGAAAATCATTTTCTCAAAGATTGCAAATGCATCATAGCATTTTATCAACCTGGTTTTACGTTTGCTGTTTTCAAATCCATCTACAAAAACGTCTAATTGGTCAATTTCTTTTTTAGTTTTTGTCTTAAGTAGTTTGTAGCCTAATTGTATTAATTGATCCTCGTCAATAGTTGTTGACTTCTTTTCTTTTAATAATTGCGCTTTTGCAACTGCACTGGCAATAATAGCTCTTCCCTTCAATAATTCATTGACACTATCTGGTGCTAAATAATCGTATTCGAAATATTGGTCAATATTTTTTCTTTTATCTCTGTCTTGGTATTTCCAAGCATTTCTAGCTAATGCATAAAAATTGTATAAAAACCAATAACCCGGCATCACTACTAATTCGTCTTTAGCAAGGTCAAGACTGATGAGTGAAAATGGAATTGGTATATTCAATTCATGATGGTAATCTCCTTTGTTTAAAATGGTGAAACTTGGGAAAATAGAATTGTGCTTAATGCTCACACATAATCCTGGCCAGAAGCCTCTACCCATAATCACTTCACCATCCGCCCCACGGCTATTGTGGTTGGAACCCAATGTGGCACCAGCGGCAATATTACTTTGCCCCATTAAAAGTGCAGCGCAAAGAAATGAATTGTTATGATGCTGTTCATGTGCTGGATAAATTAAAGAATTCAATACCTCGCAACAAGATATGGTGGCGTTTTGTCCTAAGAAAGAGTTGATCAATCTTGCACCATATTTTAATTGTGAATAATCCGACATAATAAAACGAACCGCTTTAATGCCATAGAATACCCTACAACCATATCCAATAATACCATTTACCAATTCAGAGCCTTCGCCAATTTGTGTTGTCGCAACTTGATTGGAATTGATGGTGATATTTTTTATTTTATTGGCACCTTTTAAATACGCATCTGAGCCAATCCAGGTGTCTTTAATGATTCTACAATTCTTAATAACAGTTCTGTCTCCAATTTTTCCATAATAGCCAAGCTTATTGTCAAATTGCTTTTCGGTCAATTCGATGAATTTTTCTTGTAATAATTTATCATGTTTATTCCTGGTCCATAAGTAAGCGTCTGCAGTGGTCATGCCATTGAATGGTAGGACTTTTCGGCCTGTATTTTCGTTACATAATTCCAACCAAATTCTGACAGACTCTGTTTCACCTTTTTTAAGAATACCATTTCCAAATTTTGCATGGTTGGTTGTCACCAATTCATTGACATTATTGATGATCACTTCGTCCCCAATAATATAATGGGATAAATAGTTGACACTATGTATGGCTACATTATTACCAAAATCCGAACTGATGATCGTAGAATTGTATAATCCAACTGGCACTGTTAAATCACTAAAGCAAAGGCAGGTTGTTTCCAAATTGCCGATACGAACTAGTCCAAAAAAAGAACAATTCTTAACCAGTTCTGGATTAAAGGCATTCGATACCAATAATTTTGACCAATCGTCACTAGAATTACCGTTACGTACCAAAATTTCAATCTCTAATGCAGTCAGGGCACGATATTTTATACCGCTTCTATTTTGTTGATTGCGTAAATAATATTCGTCTTTACCCTTAGGTAGGTCCTTTATAAAACCATAACCTAATTGTTGAATTGCGACTTTTTTAATTTCATTCATCGTATTTACAATTTATTTGAACATGGTAGGATGCATTTCATCCCAGCCAGTTGCTTTTTGATATTGGTGTGCGATATTTAAAATGGTGCCTTCGTCAAACAATTTTCCTACAAAACTAATACCAGTAGGTAATTGCCATTTTGCATCTAATCCAGTTGGTACACAAACTACAGGATGACCTGTTAAGTTAGTAATGGCAGACTGATTACCTCCGCCCCTAGAAGGACAAATAATGGCATCATATTGTGATATTACTTCATTGACTTTTTGCATCAATATACTTCTGTGTCTTTGTGCATTGATATATTCTATAGCAGGTATGAATCTGGATGTTCTGAATTGATTTGGCCAATCATTTTTTGTTTGTCTTGTCATTGCATCATCAATGCCTAAACGCGTCATCTCGTCAAATTGTGCAGCACATTCTGCGCCAATCACAATGTCCATGATATTGAACTGATACACACCGCTATCCGGAAAATTGATTGGGATTAATTCAATACCCATTTTTCTAAATTGCTTTAAGACTTCAAACTCTGAACGATTGGTATCTTTTATTTTATCAAAATAGTTTTTTGCGTAAGCTATTTTGTAGGTTTTTAGATTTGTTTTTGGGGCGTAATTGAATGGCATATCTACGGCAGATCCATCCTTGCCGTCTGTGCCATGCAAATAATGAAATACAATGGCTGCATCATTGGCAGAACGTGTAATAGGTCCCACTTTATCTAAACTATAACTCAATGCCATTGCACCAGAACGGCTAATGCTTCCAAAAGTAGGTCTTAACCCTGTCGCACCGCAAGTGGTTGCAGGAGAGACAATGCTTCCCCAGGTTTCTGTTCCAATTGCAAATGGAACAAGGCCTGCAACTGTTGCAGAAGTTGAACCTGCAGAAGATCCAGAAGAACCATTGTTTAAATTCCATGGATTTTTTGTTCTACCTTCATACCAGTAGTCACCCATCGCTAGTGCGCCTAATGTGAATTTAGCTACCAGAACAGCACCGGCTGCTTTCATTTTTTCGTACACAAAAGCATCTTCTTGAATAACTTGATTTTGGTAAGGTGCAGCTCCCCAAGTGGTCTTGGTATTTTTAACAGCAAATAAATCTTTTAGTCCATAAGGGATACCATGTAATTGACCTCTATATTTTCCTGCAGCAATTTCTGCATCTGCTTGTTTCGCTTGTGCAAATGCCAGGTCTTCTTGAATACTAATCACACATTGTAAAGTGTCACCGTACTTTTTAATTCTATCTATAAAGAACTTCGTTAATTCAACCGAACTGATTTTTTTATTTTTAATTAAAAAAGCCAATTGCGCTATTGAATAAAAAGCCAATTCATTTTTATTAGCTGGAACTGTCACAGAAGTTGGTGCGTCCCAAATGATAGGCTTTTGAACTTTGTTCAATTGCATGCCTGGAAGGATCGCAGTATGCCAAAGACTGAGTGGTGTACTATTGTTCAAAGACAATCCATGCATTGCTTTGTAGTTTGCCAAATTGTCTAATACATCATTGAATAAGGAATCAATTTCAGCATCTGTGAATTGAAGGTCCATTAACTTAGCGCTGCTAAGTAGGTCTGTTTTTGCAATAGGACGTTCTTGTGCAAATAAGGGGGTAGTAGTAACAGCGATAAGGCATAAAATGCCAGCCAACATTTTTTTCATAGAAAAAAGATTTAGGTACTTATCTCAAAGATAATATTACCTAGTCGGTTTTGTATTGCTAAATCTTCTTTTTTGACCTCCCTTTTGACCTACATTGGGTCCGCCTTCTCTTGGTGCTCTTCCTCTTGTGTTATTGGGTTTGCCCCATCCTGCGTCTTTTGAGGTTTTATTTGCGTGAAACTGCTGCATTGGGTATGGGTGGCTTTCGATCACTGGGATGGATTTGCCAATCAACTTTTCAATATCTTTTAAGTATGCTTTTTCTTCATAATCACAGAATGAATAAGCTGCGCCAGAAGCACCAGCCCTTCCTGTTCTACCAATTCGGTGTACATATGTTTCTGGGATGTTTGGAATCTCAAAATTAATCACATGTGCTAATTCATCTACGTCAATTCCTCTTGCAGCAATATCAGTTGCAACCAAAACTCTTGTAGATTGATCCTTAAAATTACTCAATGCCCTTTGTCTTGCATTTTGAGATTTATTACCATGAATTGCTTCTGCAGAGACATTGTTTTTTACCAATAGGTTCACCACTTTATCAGCACCATGTTTGGTTCTTGTAAAGACCAATACATTTTTGATATTTTGGTCTTTCAACAATTCCATTAACAAGGAATTTTTATTGACTTTATCTACAAAATAAACCGATTGATCAATGATTTCAACGGTAGATGAAACGGGCGTAACTGATACTGAGCTTGGTTTATTTAAAATAGCATTTGCTAAATTTACAATCTCTGGAGGCATGGTTGCAGAGAAGAATAGGGATTGTCTTTTCTTAGGTAAGACAGCTAATAACTTCTTAATATCATGCACAAATCCCATGTCTAGCATACGATCGGCTTCATCTAAAACAAAGAATTCTACGTCTCTTAAACTAAGATGACCTTGATTCATTAAATCCAATAAACGACCTGGTGTGGCAATCACCACATCCACACCATTTCTTAATGCAGTCACCTGAGGTCCTTGACCAACACCGCCAAAAATAACAGTACAATTCAATGGCGTATGTCTTCCGTATGCCTCAAAATTTTCAGCAATTTGAATGGCCAACTCGCGTGTTGGCGTAACAATTAATGTTCTTATTTTTTTACGCCTTTCTGCAGGTTTATGTTGTAACAATAACTGGATAATAGGAAGGGTGAAAGCGGCAGTTTTACCTGTGCCGGTTTGTGCGCAACCAAGTAAGTCTTTTCCTTCTAATATAATAGGGATGGACTGGGCTTGAATAGGCGTTGGGATAGTGTAGCCTTCTTCGAAAAGGGCTAATAGGATAGGCTCAATTAGGCCTAATTCTTTAAAATTCGTACTCATAATGGACTGCAAGGTACGACATTTTAAACGGAGCCTTAATTATTGGGCAAAAGGCGATACTTACGCATCTGTTGATGCATAATTTTGAACCAAAGAGGAGGGAAGAGAGAAAGGATGATCATGCCAGGATAACCAGTTGGCATTTGTGGCGCCTCATCCATATTTCTTAAAACCTGGTACTTACGTGACGCCATATAATGATGATCGCTATGTCTACTGAGTTCAAATAGCATCAATCTTCCAATAATATGATTGCTATTCCAGCTATGATGGGGTTGTACTCTTTCAAATAGTGCACCAGCGCCTTTTTCTCTTTGTAAACCATAATGTTCTATATAGTTGACTGTTTCTAATAAGATGGCACCTATCAAAGCTGCAAGTATAAAATAAGCTGTAATGATGAATCCAAAATTGATAAAGATCAAAAGCAATAGTCCAATTTGTATCAATTGAAACAGCATCATTTCATTGAATAGGACAGGCATGAAGCGTTGTTTCTTTTTTGCATCCTCAATCGCAATATGCCAAGCACTTAAATAAGTACCTATAAATGTTTGTACCCAAAAAGCGTATACAGATTGTTTGAATTTAGCAGTACTAGGATCATCTGGTGTTGCTACATGTTTATGGTGTCCTTTATTGTGTTCGATAAAGAAATGCATGTATAAGCTTGTAAGCAATAAAGATTTTGCTAAAAATTGTTCAAATTTATTGGTGCGATGTCCTAATTCATGCGCCACATTGATTCCAAAAGCGCCGCAAAGTAAACCCATCCCAATGATGCTACCCAAGGTGTCTAGATTTGATTGGCTGGAACCAATATGGGTTAAGAAAGTGTACAATAAAAAATATTGAAAAGGGATGGTGCACCATAATATAAAATCATACCCTTTATTGGCTTTGGCCAATTGCTCTTCGGCCGCATCTAAATTAGCAGGATTTGGTGCAATAAATAATTCAGCTAAGGGCACCATGAAAAATGTATACAGTAGTGGGGTCCAAGCATACATTCCAGATTTTGTAAAACTTAAATAACCTAACACGTAAAGCACGAAAGGGGTGGCATATTTGAAAATTTTGATAAAATTTTGCATAACTAAATATAATAATAAGTTTTTAGAAACTTATTAAAGCGCAGCTAAATTTTGGGTAGTATAAGTAGTAAAAAAACGCTTTGTTTAACAAACTCGCCCTTACATTCTACTCCACCGTAACAGACTTCGCTAAGTTTCTAGGCTTATCTACATCAATGCCTTTGGCAACGCCTACATAGTAACTCAATAATTGTAAAGGGATTACACTTAATAATGGAGCAATGACTTCGTCGATATCAGGCACAAACATCACATTGTCCGACATAGAAGGCAAGACCGTATCACCTTCTGTGGCAACGGCTATAATCTGTCCTTTTCTTGCTTTGATTTCTTGGATATTGGACACCACTTTTTCGTAGTATAGGTCTTTAGTAGCTACAAAAACTACTGGTAAGTTTTCGTCCACCAAGGCAATTGGTCCGTGCTTCATTTCGGCAGCTGGATAACCTTCGGCATGGATATAAGTGATCTCTTTTAATTTCAATGCACCTTCTAATGCAATTGGGAAATTAAACCCTCTACCTAAATATAAAAAATCCTTAGCGTCTTTATATTGTTGAGCAATGGTCTCAATTTTTGTGGTGTCTGCTAAAATGGTTTTTACTTTTTCTGGAACAGATGCTAGTTCATTGATTAAGTGTTCGTAGCGTTCATCAGAAATACTGCCTTTCGCTTTTGCAATTTTCAAGGCCATCATCGTCAATACAGCCAATTGCCCTGTAAATGCTTTCGTACTTGCTACCCCAATTTCAGGACCAGCATGGGTATAAGCACCAGCATGACTTAATCTTGCGATACTACTTCCAACTGCATTCACAACACCGAATATAAAGGCGCCTTTTTCTTTCGCACTTTCTAATGCCACTAAGGTATCAGCAGTCTCTCCACTTTGAGAAATTGCTATGATCACATCACCAGCATGAATCACTGGATTGCGATACCTAAATTCTGAAGCGTATTCAACTTCCACTGGGATGCGGCATAATTCTTCAATCAAATATTCTGCAACTAAGCCAGCATGCCAACTTGTACCACATGCTACAATCATAATTCTTGAAGCCTTTGTCAATGCTTCTAAATGATTGTCTACACCTGCCATCACAATTTGTTGCTCCTCTTGTAATAGTCTTCCTCTTAAGCAATCAAAAATAGTTGCAGGTTGTTCAAAAATCTCTTTCAACATAAAATGGTCATAGCCGCCTTTTTCAATTGCCGCCAATTCCATATCCAATTTTTGTATAAATGGTGTTTGCTTTTCGTTACCCAGATTTTTCAAAATCAATTCATCCTTTTTCACAATCGCAATCTCATAATCGTTCACATAGACCACTTCTTTGGTGTATTCAATAATTGGAGAGGCGTCACTCGCTAAAAAGTGTTCATCTTTTCCAATACCAATTACTAGCGGACTTCCTTTTCGTGCAGCGATAATGGTTTCAGGATCTTCCTGGTCTATTAACAAAATACAATAGGCGCCTACAATTCTTTTTAAAGCAATACGCAATGCTTCTTCTAAATTGCTATTGTTATTTTCTTGGATGTCTTGTATAAAATTCAATAATACTTCTGTGTCGGTATCGCTTTTAAAAGTATAACCTTTGGAAAGTAGTTCTGTTTTAATTTGTGTGTAGTTCTCAATAATACCATTGTGCAACATGGCCAATCTGCCATTGTTAGATAAGTGTGGATGTGCATTGCGATCGGATGGTTCACCATGTGTTGCCCAACGGGTATGACCAATACAAATATGGGAATGCATATTTTTACCTACCACAGCTTCCTCTAGTTCAGCGACTTTACCCTTTTTTTTATGCACTTGCAATTGACCATCTTGAATGATGGCTACACCAGTACTATCATAGCCACGGTATTCTAATCGCTTTAATCCTTTTAAGACAATTGGGTATGCTTCTCTATGACCTATATAACCTACAATTCCACACATATTTTGATGATTTGAACTTTATT
>CAMCQV010000048.1 GCA_945877085.1 Chitinophaga pinensis | reverse complement strand
GCGCACCATTTGTTAGCAGGTGAAGCAAAATTTGGTGATGCCAATTTTGATGGGATAGTAGATGATGCCGAAAAAGCTTTACTTGGTAATACCCGTCCTTTCTATTTGGTTTTATTAGGCACGCATATTGTACTTGCTGCAACTAGCTTGCCCTTTATATTGTGGACTGCCTACAGGGCTTTAACCAGTGATTTTGAAGCACATAAAAATTTAGCTAAAAAAGTATGGCCTATCTGGTTTTATGTAGCAGTAACTGGTCCTATTGTATACTTGATGATTAAGCAGTATTATAACTAAGGTGCTTTATTGTCATATTTAAAGTAAATTTTTACTTTGATTGTTTAGAACTTTAGCTCAATAGCTGGATCCCAAAATAATTTTTCAAAGTCCAAGACGGTTTCGTTTTGGACTTTTATTTTTTCCTTAGCTAATAGTTCTTCCATTGTGGTTGGTGTTTCAAAATGTGCTTTGCCACTTAACATGCCATTGCGATTGACCACTCTATGTGCGGGGACTTTTGGTTTTACGCCATGCGATGCATTCATCGCCCAGCCCACCATTCTTGAACTACCTCCTGTACCTAAGTATTTTGCAATCGCACCATAGCTTGTCACACGGCCTTTGGGTATAAGACGAACTACATCAAATACATTTTGGAAAAAGTCTTTAGTCTTGGGCGTGTATTGCATAATGGATAAGGAAATAAATATACAAAATCGAAAGAGTACATTTATTAAAATCAAGAAAATAAATCAAGTTCAAAGACTTAATTTTTATAAATGCTTTTTAATGTCCGCTATGTCTATTTGTTTTTCTGGGTATGCTTCCGGCGCAGTCTTGCTTGCTGCTGCTCTAATTAATTGCGCTCTGGTTTTGATAGGTTCTGGTACCGCGTCATAATCAAATGGGCAATGCTTGCAGGCTTCCCCACAGCAATAGCCTCTACCTTCATGGTAGGCTGCAGTAAAAACCCATTTTCCTTTTGGGTCTATATAATAATGTACACCTTCAATCATTTTTTTACGCGCTCTTTTTTACGCTTCTTTTTTTGCTCTCGCCGCTTCTGCTTCCATTCTAATTAATTCACCCGCATCCATTGGGATGTCCTTGATGGCCTCTTTTAAAACCTCATCTTGTTCTAATGGGAGGTCTTTGTCAATATTAAACTGAATATAGTGAATCTTGTTACTCTGTGCGATATCCAATCCTTCGTAGTAGGTTTTAATTAAACAACGAGGATCGATCTTTTGTTCAGCGTATAAGTGATCTGTTTTGTAGATTAAATCTAAACCATACATTTCAATCACTTTTAGTGTGAAATTGTAGAGTAGGGGACTGTCTGTTTTTAAGTGCAAAACACCGTCCTTTTTTAAAAACTGTTGATAGAGTCTTAAAAATTTTGGATGGGTCAAACGCTTCTTTGCTTTAGACCATCTTAGTTGTGGATCGGGGAAAGTGATCCATATTTCATCCACCTCGTCCTTGGCAAAATAATTTGAGGTCAATTCTATTTGAGAACGTACAAATGCCACATTCTTTAATCCATCCTTATTGGCAATGCTCGCACCTTTCCAAATACGATTGCCTTTTAAATCGATTCCAATAAAATTTTGTTCTGGAAACATACGTCCTAATCCAACTGCATATTCTCCTCGGCCACAAGCAAGTTCTAAAGTAATTTTTTTAGATCTGTTATCGTCATTATTATTAGAAAAATCACTTGACACAACTAGATTGTCACTAATTGTTAAGTTTACAATATCGATAGATGTGTTGCCCTTATTCAATGCGTCAAAAAAAGCAGCCCATTTGCCCTGCATATCCTGTGGAAATTCCAAGACATTCTCATATGCTTTGATAGCTGCAAACTTGATTAATTTTTTCTGACCCATGCCGCAAAGATAAGATTAGAAAGGGTTCTAATTGAAATATTGCTTTATTTATTTTTTATCAAATACATAAATACACGTATATTTATAGTCTTAAATACACGTGTAATGAAAACGAAATTAACCCTTGTAATGGAAGACGAGGTGATCTATAACGCTAAAATTTATGCCAAGAAAAAAGAGGAGAGTCTTTCTTCATTGGTAGAAAATTATTTAAAAGCGGTTGCAGCAACTTCTAAATTGGCTAATCCGAAAAAGCCTAATTCAAAAAAGACTTCAAGTTTAATTGAAAAGCACAGAGGTATTATTAGCATACCAGAGGATTATGATTATAAAAAAGAAATTGGCTTGTATTTAGTTAAAAAGTACAATAAATTAAAATGAAACATATTTTTCTAGACACCAATATTATAATAGACATCTTCGCTGCAAGAACGCCACATGATATTGCAGCTATTGAGTTATACAGATTTGCCAAAGACAATAAAATTAAAATTTATATCTCAGCTGAATCCTTTACGACTATCTATTATATATTAAGAATCAATAAAATTGCCCATAATAAATGTCTCATAATATTTCAAGATCTATTGAAAACCACCACTGTGATGAATACCAATGAATTAATTATTAATAAGGCAGTGCATATTGGATTTGATGATTTTGAAGATGGAGTTCAATTTATTTCAGCTAAGTCCAACTCCAAAATCAACCTTATTGTAACTAGAGACAAAAAAGGTTTTAAAAAAAGTGACATAGCCATAGCGGATGCAAATCAAGCAATACAATATATTTTAGCATCTTAAATTTACACCTTCATTAATTTCAATGCTCTTTGAGCAACGATGGGTGCAATAGCAACACCCATGCCACTCATGCGCACTGCACAGTATACATTGGGCTGTAATTGTTCTATGATAGGCTTCTTGATTTTACCCATACCCATTGTACCACTCCATCTTAATTCAATTTTTGGTTTTTTGGATCCCTTAGGAAGGATACGCTCCATCATAAATTGTTCTAGCACTTTTTGTATTGTATCAGATGTATCTAAAGAATAGGTGTTTTCATTTTTAAAATCTGCATTCCTTGCACCACCTAACAATAAACGATTGCCTAGGTTGCGGAAATAATAATAGCCTTCGTCAAAATGAAAACAACCTTTGAATTTTAAATTTTTTATTGGTTCCGTTATAAATACCTGTCCTCTTGCTGGCACTACATCTAAATTGGGCATCAATTGTTTTGCAAATCCATTGGTACAAATTAAAAATTGTTTTGTTTCTAAAGGCGCGTCTAAATTGGTAGTGATTGTCACACCTTTTTTATGAGGCTTGAACTTTTTGACTTCGGTGCTAAATAAAATTTGTACCCCTTTTGCTTGCACTGCTTTTTGTAATGCCAGGACCAACTTTGCAGAATTCAATTGTCCTTCCATTTGATTAAATGCCAATGCTTCAATACCTTGGAAACCAAAATTTTTTATTTCCTTACTTGCATTGGTATAAATTGGTAAGTATTTACCATTCTTTTTTGGCGTCTTTAATGCTGGTGCCAATATTTTATTTAAATAAGCAATATCATTTTCTAATTTTGAAATATCATATAACTCACTCGTTTCATTACTTGCTCCTTTATTTGATTTAGGTGCTTTCCCTTTTTTATCCTTGACAGTTTTCTTTCCTTCAAATAATTCATAGCCGCCCCATTGATTGTAATCAATCTCCTTTGACTTAAATACTTTTTGTATTCTTTGTAATCCATCATAACGCATCTTCACTGTCTCTAACATTGCAGCTTCGCCCATCAACTGAACATCGTACATTAATTCAGAAACACTTCCAAAGCAGGAGAAGCCTGCGTTACGTGTACTTGCTCCAGATGGAATCACGCCACGTTCTAATATAGTTATATTGAGCTTTGGATTTTTTTGTTTGGCTTCATATGCGGTCCATAATCCCACAAAGCCGCAACCCACAATGACTAAGTCCTTTGGTGCAAAATAGGTAGACTGTTCCCAAACTGATATGGCCATATACTTGAATTTAGATTCCTAAGTTCCTACTATTTTGTAATTATTGGGCAACTATATTTTAACCCATCTACTGTTATCTTGTTTAACAAAATGCATCATAACATATAAATTATTAATATACATTATAAAAATAATTTATATTAATAATTTTCTACCCTTTTTTTTGTACATATTATAAGGATTTGTTAATATTTGGAATATATTCGTAGTCTAAATAAAAATCAATCACATGAGAAAAGTTGTTTTATTGTCTTCTCTTGTTTTTTGTTTTGCTCTTCAAGTATTGGCTCAGGGGTCTAAGAAGATCTCTGGAAAGATAGTTGATCAAAAAACGAAGCAAGGTTTAGGAGGCGTAACAGTGAATGCTGGTAAAGTGAATGCTTTATCTGATGCAAATGGTAATTACCAAATTAATATTACAGATCAGAAGTCTGTAAATTTTAGCATTATTGGATATGCAAAATTAGTTAGAACAATCGGTACTGCTACTACAATCAATGTTGAATTAGCATCTGTAGAAGCGGTGTTAGAAGAAGTTGTAATTACAGGGTACGCTCGTGAGAGTAAATCTAAATTCGCGGGTGCTGTAACTACTATTAGTGGTAAAACTGTAAACGATGTACCAGTAGGTTCATTCGACCAAGCTTTCCAAGGTCGTGTTCCAGGTATGTTGGTTAACTCTGGATCTGGTCAACCAGGTTCTAGTGCAGTTATTACTATTCGTGGTATTAAATCTATTCAAGGTGCTGGTGCACAACCTTTGTATGTATTAGACGGGGTTCCAGTTCCAGCATTTGATATGCAAACACTTAACCCGGATGATTTTGAATCTATCACTGTGTTGAAGGATGCGACAGCAGCTGCAATTTATGGTGCAAGAGGTGGAACGGGTGTAATTGTTATCACATCTAAAAGAGGAAAGGCTGGCAAAAATGTAGTGACTTACAAAACTCAATATGGTATCACCAGACGTCCTAGTTTTGACAGATTAAATCTGATGAGTACACGTGAGATGTTGGCTTATGAGGAAAGAGAAAAAATTGTTGGTACTCCAGGATGGACATGGTCTGCAAATAACCCAGCAATACCTGCTGGTATGACTGCGGCTTCTAAAGCAAAATCATTGGATAGCTTAAGAAATATCGATATTGATTATGCGGATGTTTTTTATAGAGAAGGGATCTCAAAATCACATGAATTAACTTTAAGTGGTGGATCTGATAGAACTAAGTTCTTCTTATCTGGTGCTTATTTTGATCAAGAAGGTATTGATTTATATTCAAGCCTTAAACGTTATACATTACGTTTTAACTTAGATCATTCAACTGATAAATTTACTGCGCAATTCAACTCTACTATTGGATTCTCAAAAACACAACAGTCAGAAGGCGAAGCTTTAGGTAATTCTCCTAGAAATCCATTCCAAATGACTTATAGAGCTAAAACTTATGAGAATCCTTACAATTTAGATGGAAGCTTACGTTTTGGTGCTAGTAATTCAATGGCTTACAGACAAGTTGCAAATTTGTTAGAAGGTCTTCAGAATACAAGTAGAGTTTTTGATCAAATCAAATTAGTTGGTAATGGTTTATTAGCGTATAAAATTTTACCATCTTTAACAGTTAGAAATAACCTGGGTGTAAACTCATCAACCAATTTCATTAGACGTTACGTGAACCCTAATTCTTATATTGGTTCATTACAAAGTTTCCAGTCTGGTGTAACACAAGAATCAGGTGGTTTATTCACAGAGTTCATCAACACTTCTTCTCTTGCTTACAATGAGCGATTTGGCAAGTCTGAACTTGAAGCGTCTGCTAATTTTGAGATTATAAGAGGCTTTCAAAGAGCATTAGGTTTTACTTTGTTTAACCTAGATAAGCGTTTGACTGAAACAGGTCAAGGTGCTGGCCCTTTGCCAACAAATGGTGCTACAACTTATCCTCAGAATGCATCAAGTGCAAAGTCTGGATTTGGTATCCGTTCTACTTTTGCAACAGCAAAATATACATATGACAACAAGTATTCTTTGAATGCGAATATTCGTCGTGATGGAACTTCAAGAATTGTGAACGAAGAAAATAGAGAAGTAACTTCTTGGTCAGCAGGTTTTACATGGAATGCTTTACAAGAGCGTTTCTTAAGTAAGCAATCTATTTTCTCTGAATTGAAATTGAGATTATCATTTGGTATCATTCCAAATATAGGTTCAATCCAAACCTCTTCTTATGGTGCTGGATTACAATCTGTTACCAATTATCAAGGACCTCAGGTGCCTACTTTTGGTACTGCCCAGTATGCTGGTTCAACCCTTACAGGTTTAGTGCCAACTGGTCCAGGTAATCCTAATTTAAAAATTGAAAGAGTACAAAAATCAAACATCGGTATTGACTTTAGTGTTTGGAATGGTCGTGCTCGTTTCAACTTAGATGCATATGATGAGCAAACTTTAGACTTGTTCGTTAACCAACCATTATCTGGTACAACTGGATTTAGTAGCTTGTATATCAATGCTGGTAGAATGTCTAATAAAGGTTTGGAATTGAATGCAAAAGTGGATGTGATTAGAAATACTAATTTTGGTGTAACACTTGGTGTGAACCATTCTTATAATAAGAATAATATTGAAGACCTAGGTGCTGTGAACGAATTCTTTGCTGGTACATTCGTGATCAGAGAAGGTTTACCTTATGGATCACACTATAACTACAATTATTTAGGTGCAGATCCTGCTACTGGTCGTCCATTGTATGAAGCGCCAGATGGTTCTGTAACAAATGATATCGCCAAAGCAGGCCAGTTTGCTAAATTCGGTACCTATTTACCAAAACACCAAGGTGGATTTGATTTTGAATTCCGCTATAAAGCATTCTCAGTTACTGGTTTATTCTCTTATCAGTTTGATGTTGTTAGAAGTAACAATACAAGAAACTGGATCACAAGAGGTACTCCAGGATACCACGGTATCGTAAGAGCTTCTAGAGAATTGATCGACAACCAATGGACTGCTCCAGGTGATCAAAAATTATTCCAAAAATCTACATTTGACAGAGGCTTTACTTCTTCTGACTTACAAGATGCTAAGTTCTTGCGTTTCAGAAACTTAGTTGTTGCTTATCAATTACCAGCAATCAAGGGTCCAAATGGTAAGCCGATGTTTACTGGCGGCAGATTGTATGCACAAGGTCAAAACTTAGCAATTTGGAGTCCATGGGCAGGTTTAGATCCAGAAGATAATAATAATATTAGTTTGAACGAATACCCTAACCCTAGCATGTTTACATTAGGTTTAGACATTAATTTCTAATCAACTAAAAAATGAATAAAATGAGAAATAATAAATTGGTTATAGGTTCATTTTTAATGTTATCCCTTTTTGCTTCTTGCTCTAAGGTGATAGATGTTAAAGAAACCGACTTCATCGGCGGAGACGTCGCTTTGAAGACCGTTGAAAATGTTGAGTCTGGTATCATTGGTGCTTACTCAGCTATGAACGTAGAAATGGGCATTTTGATGAACAGCGTTTTTGCCGATGAGGTAAGAGTAGCTGAGTTTTACAATGCTGCAACTGTGCACGAATGGCAATATGCATCTACTGATATCTCTTTAAGAGATAGCTACACTGCATTCCCTTTGTATTACAGAATCATTGACAGAGTTAATAGACTTTTAGAAGCTTTACCTAATGTAAAAGCAACCTCTGCTGCACAAGAAGCAACAAAAAACAGAGTAAAAGGAGAAGCCTTGTTTTTAAGAGCTTTCTGTCATTTTGAATTATATCGTTTTTATAGCAATACTTCTGATGGATCTGCATTAGCGGTACATTACATGGAGAAGCCTTCTTTATCTCCTGTTGCTAGAATGACAGTAACTCCGTTTATGGCAAAATTAAATGCAGATTTAGTTGCTGCTAAGGCTTTATTGCCAGCAACAAATGCAGACATTTATAGAGCATCTAGACATGCTGCAACTGCATTGCAAGCTAGAGCTGCTTTGTATATGAAAGACTACGCAAACGCTGCAACTTTTGCAACTGAATATATCGCTGCATTCCCATTAGCTTCTAAAGCAAATTTCCCATTAATTTGGAAGGATGCAAACAATAGCGAGTTGGCATTTAAATTAAGTAGAACAACTACAGCAGGTGGTAGAATTGGTGGATTGTACAGAGGAACATCTGCAAATGCAGCGAACATTGGTACTATTACCTGGAAACCTAGTCAGGCTATTTTAAATGCTTATGATCAAGTAAATGATATTCGTTATAAAACTTATTTCTTTGAAGAACCAATTTTAAAAGCAAGTGCTTCTAGAAATTTAAGTGCAATCTTAATCAACAAATATGCTGGAACAACTTACGGAACACCAACTGAATTAGTAGCAGATGCTAAAGTATTCAGAACTGGTGAAATGTACTTAATTCGTGCTGAAGCAAGAGCAGAAACAAATGATTTAACTGGTGCTGCTGCTGATTTAAATGCTTTAAGAGCTGCTAGAATCGATAATTACACCAATGCAAGTTTTGCTTCCAAAGGAGCAATTATTGATGCAGTAATGACTGAGCGTTTCAAGGAATTACCATACGAAGGACACCGTTTCTTTGATGCAAAAAGAAGAAACTTGCCTATCACTCGTTTATCAGTAGATGCCCAAGGTGTTGCCTTGACATTGCCTTCTGGTAACTTTAGATTTATTTTGCCTATCCCTAACACGGAGATTCAAGCAAATCCATTGATGGTTCAAAACCCAGGTTACACGAACTAATTATATCAATTTTGTTAAAAAGGGCGCCTCAATTATATTGAGTGCGCCCTTTTTTTTATCTTGCTGCTATCAATAAATCCTCCTTATGAAAAAGTACCTATTTATCCTTCTTTTATCTTGTGCGACGCTTCCTATGTTTGCACAAATTACGGGCAATGCGATTCAAGCTGTTCAATTTGCAGATGCCAATGGTCGTATCTTACCTGCAGGTGCTGCTGGCGTTCAAGGTACACCCTATGTATTTGAAAAATTTGGCCAAGGTAAAATTGTTTTTGTAAACGGAATGGAATCGGTGGATTCCAATTTGAATTATTCATTAGCCGATCATAAATTATATTATACACAAAAAAATGGCTTGTATGTAGTGAATCAGCAAGCAAAATCATTTGTTTTAAATAGTGTAGACAAGGATAAAAATAAAGTTTCAAAACAGTTTATGTGTTTATTTCCAAGCATTGAAAATAACACCCCTGCTACTTTCTATGAAGTTTTGGGCAATGGGGATAATCTACAATTATTAAAATATACAAGCAAACGAATTAAAGAGTCTGCTGTATATGGTGGTGCGCCTCTCAAGGAATATATTGCAGACGATTTGTTTTATATCTATGATAAAGCGGCTAAAAAAATGGTTGCATTGGGTAGTGCACTTTCTTTGAAAGTAATAAAAAAGGGGCTACCTGAATTTACCGCTCAGATAGATGCCCTATTGAATACAAATAAATTAAATCTCAAAAAGGAAGAAGATATGATTCAACTGCTTCAACAATTAAAGACCTCATCTAATTAAAAAGTATTCAATGCATTTTTACCGCATCTTCTTGTTGCTTTGTTTTTTTATGGCACAGTCTAGTGTACAAAGTCAAGTACAGCCTGATGCGAAACTTAGCAATGAATCTTTATATAGACCTCTTTTTCATTTTACGCCAAACCAAGGTTGGATGAATGATCCCAATGGGATGGTTTTTTTAAACGGGCAATACCATTTATTTTTTCAGCACTATCCAGATGGAACAATATGGGGTCCAATGCATTGGGGACAAGCAACTAGTAAAAATTTAGTGCAATGGAAAGAACAACCTATTGCTTTGTATCCAGATTCGATTGGTATGATTTTTTCTGGCTCTGCTGTATTGGACAAAGACAATACCAGTGGTTTAGGACGCGGTGGCATTGCGCCTTTGGTTGCTATTTTTACGCAACACAATATGTCGGGCGAAAAAGCTGGTAGAACCGATTTTCAAAATCAATCTATTGCATATAGTTTAGACGAAGGAAAGACTTGGACAAAATACGCAGGCAATCCTGTACTTAAAACCCCGAATATAAAAGACTTTAGAGATCCAAAAGTGATCTGGCATGCGCCTACACAAAAATGGATTATGAGTTTGGCGGTTGCTGATCACGTTGAATTTTATAGTGCACCTAATTTAATCAACTGGACTAAGGAGTCCGAGATAGGTAAAAATTTATTTGCACATGGCGGTGTTTGGGAATGTCCAGATTTATTACAGATTAATAAAAATGGAAAAACAATCTGGGTTTTATTAGTGAGCATGAATCCCGGTGGACCTAATGGCGGCTCTGCCACACAATATATAGTGGGCGACTTTGATGGTCATGCATTCAAGCCGTATTCTACCGATATCAAATGGATGGATTATGGTCCAGATAATTATGCGGGTGTGACTTTTTCAAATGTTGGAGATAGAAATATTTTAATTGGTTGGATGAGTAATTGGAATTACGCGAATGTAGTGCCTACAGATAAATGGAGAAGCGCCATGACAGTGCCAAGGGAATTGAGTTTGATAGAACAACCTATTTATAAAAATGGTATTGTAAATGCTAAATTAACTGATATGCTTTTGGCATCTAATCCGGTAAAGGAATTGAATGCAGCATTTAAAAAGACCCTGTCGAAAGAAAGCATACGTACTGAAAAAACATTTTCATTAATGAGTCCAGCAAATACGATCCCTAATCGAATTGACCTAACAACCGGATCGCTTTATAGTTTTGAAATTATTTTTTCTAATGCGTTCAATGAAAAATTAATTATAGGGTATGATTCAGCAAAAATACAATACTATATTGATCGCAGCCAGGCTGGTATAGCTAATTTTAATGAGGGGTTTGCATCAGTAGCAGTAGCGCCAAGACTTTCAGGTGGTATATATCTGAATTGGTCTATTCTAATAGATAAAACTTCAATCGAATTATTTGCTGATGGAGGTCGAAGTGTGATGACTTCTTTGTTTTTCCCAACGCATCCTTATACTAATTGCATTATGCAATCAAAGAACGGTTTACCTTTAGTGTCTTTAGATTTGTTTTCTTATAAGTAATGCATTCCCTTTTTTAGGTCAAAACATTTGAATGAATTTAAAGTTTGATTCAACCTTTTAACCCTTGACTTGTTAATTCTTTATGCAACAATTCACTCCTGCCGAATGGCAGTCTTGGGAAAGATTTTACAGAGCTAATTTTATCAATAGCTTAACTGGTTTTAAATCGGCCAGTTTAATTGGTACCATCAATGCACAGGGTGTACCAAATTTAGGCATGTTTAGTAGTTTGGTGCATATTGGCTCTGATCCTGCATTAATTGGTTATATCAATCGTCCGGTTGCTGCAGCACCACATACCCTAGCCAATATCAAAGCAAATGGTTTTTATACAGTGAACCATATCCATGCTTCATTTTTAGATAAATCACATCAAACAAGTGCTAAATACACAGACGAGGTCAACGAGTTTACAGAAGTAGGATTGACCGAGGAATACTTGGATGGTATACCTGCGCCCTTTGTGAAGGAGAGTGCTATCAAATACTTACTTTCCCTAAAAGAGATTGTTCCTATTACATTGAATGCCACATTTTTAGTGATTGGTCAATTAGAACAAGTATTGATTGATCCATCCTTTCAACCCACTGCGGACGGCTTTTTAGCACTTGACCAAGTAGGCTCTATTTGTAGCAATGGTTTAGATGCTTACTACAATACAAGCCTGATTGACCGATATGCTTATGCTAAGCCGGACAAGGCACCAGAGAAATTGTAGCTTGATCTATTCATTTCATTAGAACCGATTACCCATCTTTTTTTTGAAGACCCTGTGTTTTTTGGTAAATTACATCAAATCGATGTATATGAATCCTTGTCAATTTGATGGTGCAAGAAGGGGCTTTTTTAAAAAATCAGCCGCGGTCGCTGCACTATATTTAACCCCATCTGTTTTAGTGAAGACTTTTGCTGCTGACAGCCTAGTGCCGACGCCTATTGCAAAAGAAAAATTAAAGTTTATCCTAAATGGTAAACCAGTCGCAGTGGAGATTGATGCAAGAACAACCATGCTCAATTTATTAAGGGAAGAAATTGGGTATACAGGCACAAAAAAAGGATGTGAGATGGGTCAGTGTGGTGCTTGTACCATTCATGTAAATGGAAAGCGTTTAAAATCATGTACGCAGTTGGCATTGAATCATCAGAACAATCAAATCACCACAATAGAAGGACTAGCGAAAGGAGATCAGTTGCATCCGATGCAGGCTGCATTTTTAAAGAATGATGCTTTTCAATGTGGCTATTGCACATCGGGACAAATCATGTCTGCAGTGACTTGCGTTAGAGAAGGCAAAGCGACAACCAGGGCAAGTATTCAGGCATATATGGATACCAATATATGCAGATGTGGCGCTTATCAAAATATTGTAGACGCTAT